>JAGMDR010000315.1 GCA_023128595.1 Planctomycetota bacterium
AGAGTTAGTGAAATCGGGAGGATAAATGGCGGTGCGGGGCATCCCCAAGGCCTTCGGGCTTGAGGCTGCCACCGTCAAATATGCGAGAGAGTCGCCACAATCCTGTCGGGCACCCGCGGAAATGTGGCGGGAATTTGCGAGGTGAAAAAAAGTGTTGCAAATCGGTGCTTGGGGTTTATAATATGTGGTTTGGTGCAGGAATGATTTGAATAATAGAGTGAAGAACTTATGGGAGTAAATTCCTATGGAAGCGACTACGCGGCCTGAAATGAGCCTATTCGGCGGTGAATTGCCGTCTTTGAAGGAGATTAAGAGATTTTCTGAGCTCGTCCATTCGAGCGAAAGCAATACGATAGCTTTCGGTGAACAGGTGGAAGCAAATATGTCCAGGACCTCGCCGAAGACCCGCGTGGCGGTGGGAATCGGGCTTTACATCCTCGGCAGAAACGAAGAGGCGGTGCAGAAGCTGGGAAAGGCAAAGGACTGCAAAGAGAAATTCATATACCTGGCATACGCACTTCGGCGGATGGGCAAATTCGATGAAGCGATTGAGAACCTGCAGAAGAGCCTTGGCCACGAGGCGGATGCACTGAGCACGGCCCTGGAAATGGCGGTGACGTATCGCTATGCGAAGGATTTCGGCGCGGCCCAGAAGGTGCTGAAGGGCTGTGCAAATTTCGCGAACGTTAGCGCCGACTACCACTACCATCTCGGGCGGCTTCAGGAGGCGCAAGGGCTCTACGAGGAGGCGGTTGACAACTACAAGGCAGCTTTGGACTTGTCGCCGGCGCATCAGAAAGCACTTTTCCACCTGGCTTATCGGTGCGATCTATCGGGCGATGAAGAAGCGGCGATCGACTACTACGAGCAGATTGCATCGACGGGTCCGGTTTATGTCAGCGCGCTGCTCAACTTAGCGGTTCTTTTCGAGGACAGCGATCAGCTCGAGAGGGCCTCTCAGTGCGTGGAGATTGTGTTGGAGTCGCATCCGAATCATCAACGGGCGATTCTGTTCGAGAAGGACATCGAGAGCTCGAAGACGATGTTCTACGACGAGGAAAAAGAGAAGAAGAAAAGTCGCAAGAACCAGATTCTCGAGACGCCGATTTCTGATTTTGAGCTGTCGGTGCGGAGCAGGAACTGCCTTAAGAAGATGAGAATAGACACACTGGGAGACCTTCTGAACATCAGTGAGGTGGAGCTTCTGTCGTACAAGAACTTCGGTGAGACATCGCTGAGAGAGATCAAGGTGATCCTCGAGTCAAAAGGGCTGCAGCTTGGCATGGCCCTGGAGGAGAAGCAGTTTGCCGCCGGAGAGGGCCCCGACGGCGCGTCCGACGCCGATGAAGATGAAGGATTTTTGAACAAACCTGCGGAAGATCTTCAATTGTCGGTGCGCTCGCGAAAGTGCCTGGAGAAGCTTGAGATTCGGACAATCGGCGATTTGACGCGCAAGACAGACGCCGAGCTGTTAGGGTGCAAGAACTTCGGCGTAACAAGCCTGAACGAGATCAGGAAGGCGATAGGCAACATCGGCTTGTCTTTGCGCAGCCTTGACTAAGCGATTGACGGCCTGATGTGTTTGCCAATTATCAATAGACAATCCGAGCAGGAAGAGGTGGCGGGTCCCTGTTTTGCGAAGTGTTGGAGAAGCGGGGCCTTGTTGCTTTTGGTGGTGGCGGCTTTTTGGGGCTGCAAGCCAAGACGAGCGACGACACCGACTCCCGGGATGGACGCGGAGCCGGGACATTGGGTGCGCGTTTTGCTTGTTGACGACGTTGGGTCGTGCACGGTGAAGTTCAGCTCGTCCTTCGAAGTGATTGGGGAAAGCTCCGATTTGCAGTCGGAGCCGGGGCGGAGGCTTTTTGAAGAGCCCGGTGCGTCAACCGAAATAGCGTTATCCGGCGGAAAGATTACGGTTGCCGGTCGGCCCTTCGAGGGCGGCCACGTAAGTATCCGGCCTGAAGAGCCTCATGTTTTCAAAGTGAACGGCAGCGAGTATCGTGGGACATTGAAGGTCGTAATCGATTCCGGCGCCGAGTCGTTTGACGTGATAAACTACATTCCGCTGGAGGCGTATCTGGCCGGTGTAGTCGGGGCCGAGATGCCCAATTACTGGGAGCCCGAGGCGCTCAAGGCCCAGACAATCGCAGCGAGGACGTACTGCCTTTACATCAAGAAGCGATTTGGGGGTGGGCGGGCGTGGGATTTGACCAGGACGCAGGCACACCAGGTTTATGGCGGCGTCGGGGCTGAATCGGCCCAGATTTGGCAGGCCGTTAATCAGACGCAGGGGAGGGTCCTGGTGTGCAAACAGCCTGATGGAACGGAGGGGATTTTCCCGACGTACTACAGCTCGACGTGCGGCGGACACACGGAAAACAGTAAGAATGTGTTCGGTGACTCCTTTGAACCGCTCGCCGGCGTTCGCTGCTCTTATTGCAAGGAGGTTGCCAAGCCGAGGTTTTACTTCTGGCCTCTGGCTCAATTCGAAGCGGCCGAGGTCACGGAGAAGCTGCGGCAAAGGTATCCGAATCTAAAGGAGCTGGGCCAAATCACAGATATCACGGTGGCTGAGCACAGTGACTATGGCGGATTCCGCCGGCTAACGAAGGTAAAACTGTCGGGCTCGACCGGCAGGAGCGATTTTCTACGGGCCGAGGACTTGCGGCTCACAGTGGATCCAACCGGCCGAAGATTAAGAAGCACGATGTGCGAAATCACTAAATCAGGCGATAAATGGTTATTTTCCCTCGGTAGAGGTTACGGGCACGGTGTTGGGATGTGCCAGTGCGGGGCACAGGCAATGGCAAGAGAAGGCAAGAAGGCCGAAGAAATACTTTTGCACTATTACCCAAACTCCCGGATTAGCAGGGTCTATTGAAATGAGCGTGTTTGAGGTCCAGTTGACAGACTCGAGCTCAGCAGGCCGGCAAGGTGTGCTGACGACGGCCCATGGCAAGGTGGAAACGCCTGCGTTTATGGCGGTCGGCACGGCCGGCGCGGTCAAGGGAATCACGCCGCAACAGCTTAAAGAAACGGGCGCAGAGATTATTCTGGCCAATACGTATCATTTGCTGCTTCGGCCCGGGGTGGAGGTTGTCGAGAGTCTGGGTGGGCTGCACAAATTCATGGCGTGGGAAGGGCCGATACTGACGGACAGCGGGGGCTATCAGGTTTTTTCGCTGAGCCGGCTGGCCAAAATCGATAATGACGGTGTTGAATTCGCCAGCCACATAGACGGCGCGAGGATTCGGCTGGATGCGGAAACGGCGACGGAGATACAGAATCGTCTGGGGGCGGACATAATAATGTGCTTCGACCAATGCACTGCGTTTGGGGTGGACAAGGCACAGTTGAAGATTGCGGTCGAGAGAACTCTCGGCTGGGCCGGGCGGTGCAAACGGGCCCACGGCAACAGCAATCAACTGCTTTTTGGCATCGTGCAGGGAGGAACAGACCGGGATTTGCGAGGCTATTGCGCCGGCGAGCTGGTGAAACTGGATTTCGACGGGTACGCCCTCGGTGGATTGGGCGTTGGTGAAGGGCACGAGAAGATGATAGAGGCGGTCGGGCATACAACGGAGCTGCTGCCGGAGGACAAACCACGCTATCTGATGGGGGTCGGCACACCGGCGGATATTGTTGCGGCAGTCAGGGCGGGGGTCGATATGTTCGATTGCGTTCTTCCGACCCGGAACGGGCGAAATGCGTTTGCTTTTACCGAAGGCGGCGCGGTCCGACTGCGCAATAGCGCCCATAGGGGGGCTGCCGAGCCGATTGAGGCGGGTTGTGACTGTTACTGCTGCAGGCATTTCAGCCGGGGCACAATCAGGCATTTCTTCAATTCAGGAGAGATGTTGGGCCCGATTCTGCTGTCTGTGCACAATCTGACGTTCTACCAGAGACTGATGGCAAGAATCAGGCAAAGACTCAAAGCGAACGAATTCTCCGACTGGGCCCGGGAACAATTAAGAAATGTCTATTGATTATTGACGATTGATGATTTACCATTTTGCAAAAGTCCGGTACTAATCAGTTATGAAGGGAAGACAAAAATGGACAATATATGGATATTAGCACAAGCAGGCGGCAATGATGCGTCTTCAGGTATTTCCTCGGAGCCGGCCACTTCGCAAGGCCAGCCGACGACAATAGCAGACGATCCCAACGCTCCGCCCGCGCCGCCGAGATCAAGATCGCCGTTCGGAGGCTCTTCGTGGATTTTTCTTGCTTTGATGTTTGTAATGATGTACCTGATCCTCTTCAGGGGGCCCCGGAAGAAACAACAGCAGCACAAACAAATGGTGCAGACATTGGCAAAGAACGACAAAGTCAGGACAATCGGCGGTATTATCGGAACTGTCGTGGACATCAAGGGTGATGAGGTTGTTCTGAAAGTCGATGAGTCGAACAATACGAAAATACGAGTTAGTGCTTCAGCGATCGGAAGGAATTTGTCGAAAGATAATAATTAGGAATTAGCTATGCATAAGAATTTGTCGTGGAAGTTCATACTAATTGGCTTTTTGTTGGTTGGCGGCTCGTGGGCGTTATATCCTCCGAATAAGACACTCAAACAGGGCATAGATCTGGCAGGGGGCACAAGTCTTATTTATGAGATCAACACGCAGGGTCTCTCGGAAGAGGACAAGCGAGGTCTGTCGGAAAAGATGATAACGGTTTTTCGCCGGCGTATTGACCCGGCGGGCATCCAGAACCTTATATGGCGTCCGGAGGGCAACTCGCGTTTCGAGATACAGATGCCGTTAGCCAGCGCCGAAGCCCGGCAAAAGCGTGTGGATTATGATAAGGCCCGGAATGCACTGCTTGGGGGGAACGTAAGCCGAGCGGTGGTAATGCGGACTCTACAAAGGCCGGCACAAGAGCGGGCAAAGAAGTTCGATGATTTCGCCGGGGGCGATCCGAACAAACTGGCAATTCTCGATAACCTGGCCAAGATCTATGACGAGCGCAAAGAGCTGCAAGACAAAAGGGACGAATTCGACGGCAAACTCAAAACCGCAGAGGAGCAAATCACATCGGCGGAGTTAGACCTCGACCTGGTAAAACTTAGGAGAAGCGAGTGGGCCAAGCTAAACGAACAAGAGCTGCTGAAGTCGCTAAGAGAGTTCACGGGCGTCGATGATGCCGATGATGTCAACGAAGTCGGTGATGTTAACGATGCCAATGACGTTACAGATGTCAACGAAGTCGGTGATGTTAACGATGCGGATGGCGTTACAGATGTCAACGATGTTAATGATGTTGCCGGGGTCAACGAGGCCGGCGATGCTAATGCCGTTGATGTCATCGATCCCAATGTCGAGCTGCTGAGCGGATACGTCAAGACGTACGGCGAGTGGGTCGAAGCAGTCAACCAGATAACCGACCCGGAAAAAGGCAAGAACGTTCAGTATGCAGATGCAAAGAAAGAGATCGACGGGTTGAACCTGACCGAAGACCAGCTCGACCGGTGTCTCGATCTGCCGGCGAAGTCTGCGGACCGGCGAGAGGCCATACAAGAGCTCAAGACCAAATTTCCGGACCGGGAAGCTCAAATTGACCAGGTACTCGAAGCCTTTGAAGAATATCGTCCTTTTAGAGGCAGACTGGACGACCCGAAGGACCTGCAGCGGATGCTCAAAGGCGCGGGCATACTCGAATTCAGGGTGCTTCCGACACGTGGAGGCGAATCAGACCCCGAGCTGATAGACGGGTATATCGAATCGCTGAAAAAGAACGGGCCGAAATACACCTCAGAGAAATACGATCCACAGAAGAGGTACGTGTGGTGTGAAATAGAAGGTCCCGGGGAGTTGTGGAGGGCGGCAGATGCTCAGGAAAGGCCCTCAATTGTCGGGCAATTCGGGGACAAATCCTACGTTCTGGCCAGCAACAAGAAGGATGAGGCCATTCTGCAGAGTTCGGCTGAACGGCAGTGGAAGATGGACAGGGCCGGACAAGGGCAGGACCAATACGGCCGAAGAGCAATCAGCTTCACATTAGATATAAGAGGCGGAAACCTGTTTGCCAAGGTTACCAGAAAGAACATCGACCGACCGCTGTGCATCCTGCTCGACGCAATAGCAGTGTCGGCGCCAAACATCCAATCTGAGGTCGGCAGGCAGGGCATAATAACCGGCAGGTTCACGGAAACAGAACAAAAAGATATGATCGACAAGCTGAACGCCGGCTCTCTGCCGGCCATGCTGATAGAGCAGCCCATCTCGGTAAACACAATCGGCCCATCGATCGGCGCCGACAACCGTGACCAGGGGATAAGAGCAGGTCTGATCGGGCTTGCGGTGGTGATGGCCTGTATGATGGGCTACTACCTTCTTGCCGGCTCGATTGCCGATGTGGCCTTGCTGATGAACATCCTGTTTGTTCTTGGAATAATGGCCGCAGTGCAGGCAACGTTCACCCTGCCCGGCATCGCGGGCATCATACTGACAATCGGTATGAGCGTTGACGCGAACGTTCTGATCTTCGAGAGGATTCGAGAAGAGCAGCAGAAAGGCTCGTCCCTTAGAATCGCAATAACCAACGGCTATCAAAGGGCATTCAGAACGATCTTCGATGCCAACCTTACCACGTTCATCACCGCGGCGATTCTATACTGGGTCGCCTCGGAAGAGATAAAGGGCTTTGCTATCGTTCTTATGTTAGGCATCGCATCGAGTATGTTCACGGCGCTGTTCGTAACGCGGGTGATATTCGATTTGCTTTTGTCCCGGCGAATTATCAAAGACCACCTGTTCATGCTGCGTCTGATACACAAGCCCAACGTAAACTGGATGCGATTAAGGCCGGTTTTCTTCTGCATCTCAATCCTCCTTATCGCAGGAGGGGCCTTCGTCTTCTTTAGCAGGCAAGACAAATCCGATATAGAATTCACGGGGGGCACAAGCGTTCAAACGAATTTCAAGGATGGAGTAAGGCTGACCAGACAGGAGGTGGAGGACAGGATCCAGCCGGTGCTTGCATCAGTAAACGTTTACAGTATCGGAAAGCCAATCGGACTGGCGTCGAACGGAGAAAGGATATACAAACAATATCAAATCGACACGGGCGAAACAAACAAGATAACGGTTGCGGTGGAATTCCCGGATGCGGAGCAACATACGGAAAATGAGCTGGCCGGTGCAATCAGGAAGACGCAGAATCAAGGGCGATTTTCAGCGGTCCTGACCAATCTGACGGTGACGCAGGATGCCAGTGAGGCCTCGAAATTCATCGTTACTACGAGTCAGATGAACCAGGTCCTGGTCACAGAGGTGCTTACGACGGCTTTTGCGACTGCGACAGTTTCCGAACCGGAGGTTCATGAAACGGTGAACGACGCGGTACTGGAGACGTTTAGGGGCCAACTGAAGGGGCAGGAGGACCTTCGGCCGAAGATCACGTCGGAGGAGAAAATATCCGAAGAGCTTATCGACTCGTATCCGGAACTTGCCGATTTTATTGGCGGTGTTAAGCTTGGGTGCGAAGTGGAAATGCCCGTTACAGTAGAAGAGATTCACCAAAGGCTGAACGCTTTGCGATTCAAGCCCGACACGCAGGACCTGGAGCGGTATGAGTACAGGATATTGGGCTCCGACCTAAATCCCATAGCGGATCCGAATGCAGAGGTGCAATCGTTTGTGTATGTGAGCGTTGAGGAGGAGGCAGGTCTTCGCGAACTATTGGATGAAGAGCGAACCGAAGAATGGACCCGGTTTGTGGACAACGAGAAGAGCAAGGTGTTGGCTGCGGGGCAACTGGCGACTTCGCTGCCGCGTGTGAGGCAGTTTGATCCTTCGGTCGGCTCAGAGGCAAAGCAGCGGGCGCTGATTGCGATTGTGCTCTCGCTGTTTGCAATCGTGACGTATATATGGGTCCGATTCGGAAATGTTCGGTACGGCATTGCGGCGATCACGGCGCTGGTGCACGACGTGGCCATAACGCTCGGTGCGGTAACGGCGTGCACGTATATCGCGGCCTCGCCAATCGGAGAGAAACTGCTGATCGGCGATTTCAAAATCAACCTGGCAATGATAGCGGCGTTTTTGACGCTGATCGGATACTCGCTCAACGATACGATTGTTGTTTTCGACCGCATCCGTGAGAATCGCGGCAAGGGCAAACAGCTTAATCCTCAGATCATCACGAACAGTATCAACCAGACCATTTCGAGGACGATTCTGACGTCGTTTACGACGTTTATAGTTGTGCTGATAATGTACATCTTCGGCGGGCAGGGCCTGCGAGGATTCACGTTTGCAATCGGGCTCGGTATAATTGTGGGTACGTATTCGTCGATCGCAATAGCCGCACCGATGTTGCTGGTCGGGGCAAAAGCCCAAACGGAGAAAAAAGCTAAGAAGAGGCCATAGGAACATCTCGCCGAAGATGCGAAACTCGAATGTCCTGGCTTGTCCTGACTCGATTTTCGGTTTGATAATGAGATGCGAAGAGATTTCAAAACAGGATTGTTCTCGGGCCTTGTGGTGGTAATCGCTGCTACAGTGTGGTTAGCGACCCGGCCTGCTCTTAGTCCAAAACGGCTTTATTCGGGCAGTTCCAGTCACGAGCGGCAATCGTCGAACCTGCCGGCTTCTGTGCCCGATTCGCCGGATATCGGCCTGGTCCACAGCCCAGGCGATTCTCAAACGAAAGACCCCAATACCACCGACTGGACGATTTACGAGCAGGACGAGAAGATAAAGACCGAGAAGTTCCACATCGTTCGCAAGAGCGAAACCCTCTCCGACATTTCTTACCAGCGCTACGGCTCGGCAGCCAAGTGGCCGAAAATCTACAACGCCAACCGAGACGTCATAAAGAACCCAAACACCGTCCGCCCCGGAACAAAACTAATCATACCCGACTAAGGCCCTGTTAGTTGCCGTCCTCGAGTGATTCATACAACTTCAGCCACACGTCCGCGTCCAAGGTCTTTCGTACTTCAGGATCGAGCCAGATCTCCGCAAGCCAGTCTAAGATCTCTTTGGTCCTTCGTGCGCCGCTCCGCGCCTCCCCGCTCCGTCTCTCTATCGTTGTAATTACGCGGCTTTGCAAAAACTTCAAATCTTTCGCATTCTTCGCCGTTTGCCGACGAGGTGGAACACGATAAAGAATATGTGCGCGCGCAATCCCAACCGGTGGAATTAGATGGCTTTTGCGGCGTCCTGGTCTATGAGCCAGGTAACTTTGTCGAGGACGCGCCAGAGCGTGTGGATGGGATAGCGGACCTCATCCGGCTCGCTTGTGAGGACCTCTTTTAGGATGTCGGCCTTTTCTTTGCCGGAGACCAAGACGGCCAGGTGAGAGGCAGCGCACAAGACCGGATGCGTGAGGGTGATGCGGTTTAGCTTTTCGTCCAGGACGTAAACGACGCAGGCCAAATCCTCGGTGTCGAAGGAGGCATAGCAATTGGGGAAGAGCGAGCCGGCATGCCCTTCAACGCCCATGCCGAGCACGATCAAATCGAATTCAGGGATCTGGTTGGGCTTTAGGCCGAAGACTTGGCGAATGGTCTGTTCATAGGAGCGAGCGGCCACGTTGAAATCGCCGTACTCTGTCGGGATCCGATGAACGTTCCACTCGGGGATATCCACCCTGTCGAGAAAGCTCTCGGCGGCGAGCCTGTAATTGCTCCACTGGGAATCGGGCGAAACGTAGCGTTCGTCAACCCAGAACAGATGTATCCTCTCCCACGGCAGAGACTTTGCCCGGGGAGCTTCGGCAAGCAGCTCGAAGAAACGTCTGGGTGTCTGCCCACCCGATACGGCCACGTAGAATGCACCCTTCGCAGCAACGGCCTTTTGCGCATCAATGACGAAGAGTTCAACGCCTTTGTGCGCAAGATTCTCAGGGTCGGGCGCAATTTCGATATTCGGTTTGTATTTGGCAGCAGTTTTCATAATTTCACCGGCCTTGCCTATTAGGGACAATTCACTTATTACCCACGATATTGCCAGCCAAACAGTTCATCTGCGCGCAAATGCGCAGTTGCGCACCAATCCAACTCGAATCTTCGCCCGAAATGCCATACATCTCATACTATACCCCCACCACCTTCACTGCGCTAACCTGCCTTGGTACTATTATCCACTTCGGTGCGTGTTTTGGCCAGAAAATTTTTCAAAAACGCGAAAATTTTGTGCCCGTATGCGCGAAGACCTGCTAAGTCCCGATTGTAAAGCAACTTACGGCGCAGACAATACGGCCTTTGCCCCGCGATCAGACGATACTGTCAATGCGTACAAAGACAAATTTCTCCCTGGCCAAGGCGGTTTGCTCCGCATCCAGCGAAGATTCGCCGGTCACTGGAGGGCCTCTGGAAAGAGCCGACTCTTGATATCTTCGAGGATCATATATAGCGAGGGCACGAGCAAAAGCGTTATGCAGGTTGCGAACAGAACGCCAAATGCCAGACTTATGGCCATCGGAATTAGAAACCGCGCCTGAAGACTACGCTCCAAAAGCATTGGAGCCAACCCGAAAAACGTCGTCAGCGTCGTTAGCATAATGGGCCGAAATCTTCGAGTTGCGCAGTCGCGAAGCACCTGGCCGAGCTCCACGCCGCTCTTACGCTCACGGTTGATAAGGTCAATCATAATAAGTGAATCATTCACAACCACACCGGAAAGCGCCACGATTCCAAACATTGAGAGTATGCCGAGGTTGAAACCCATCACCAGGTGTCCTATCGTTGCACCCACGACGCCGAATGGAATGGCAGACATAACTATGATTGGCTGAGCGTAACTGCGAAACTGCACCGCAAGCAGCGCGTAGATTGCCAGCATCGCGATTGCGAAATTCTTTTTGAGACTGCCGAGCGATTCATTGCGCTCACGCTGTTCACCCGCAAAACGATATTGCAACCCTTGATATTTACGCATCAACCCAGGCAGTGCTTTTGCATTTAACTCCGCGTTAATGTCACCTGCGTTGGCCTTTGCTTCGTCAACGTCGGCCGAGACACTGACCACGCGTCTGCGATCAACGCGGCGAATCGTTGCGTAACCTTGTCCGTACTGAACTTCGGCGACGGTCCTGAACGGAATCTGCGTTCCATCAGGCAGGCGAATCCTCATATTCTCCACGTCTGCAAGGCTCCTGCGCTCGCTCTGAGGATAGCGGACCATAACGCGTATGTCATCGCGTCCTCGCTGAATCCGCTGTACTTCCTCGCCGTAGAAACCCTGTCTGACCTGTCCGGCCAGGTCCGAAAGTGTCAGGCCCAGAGTGCGTCCCGTGTCCTTGAGTTTCAGTTTCAACTCGGTCTTGCCTGCTTCAAAGCTGTCCGCGATGTCTTCAACTCCCGTGTATTGACGCAGGATACCTTTCAAATCTTCCACTGCTTTCAAAAGGTTCCCAAAATCCTCGTGTGACAGTTCCACCTCTATCGGATTACCGGTGCTGACCCATTCGGATATGAAGGTTAGGGATGAAACGCCGGCTATCTCTCCGACCGCCTCGCGCCATCTATTTCCCAGGACTACGCTTGAAACGTCACGTTCTTCGCTCCCAAGCAGCTCAACGTTGACTTCGGCCAGATGCGACCGCCCCGCTGCTCCGGCATCAACCTGAACCGGACCGCCGTGTGTCAATGTCGGATGAGCCCCGACGGTCGTTGCTATGTGCTTCATAAGCGATGGTTTGTCCCGGCGTTCGCTGTCAAACTCTGCTATAACGTCAAAGGCCGACTTTTCAATCCCCTCTATGATCTGCCGTGTCTGCTCGACGGGCGTTCCCTGGGGCATAGTGAGCATAGCAATCATATTGTCGGCTTCGATGGTGTCAAAGAACACGAACTTGATATAGCCACCGGCGACGAAACCGACCGTTATCAGAAATATCGCCACACCTGTAGCCAACGTCACATATCGCCGTCTTATCGCCCGCGTGACAAACCTCGCAAACGGACCGTTCACAAACCGATAAAGCCCTTTCTCCGTCCAGTAATTGATTTTGTCTGTAAAACGCCGAATTATGCCCGTCCTGGATGATTTTCTTCCGGACAAATGAGCCGGAAGAATCAATAACGCTTCGACCAAAGAAACCAAAAGAACGCTTATCACCACAATGGGAAGCACTCGAAGTATCTTACCCATTATGCCGGTCGTGTAAGCCAACGGCACAAACGCGAACATCGTGGTCAAGACGGCCAGGGTAACCGGCATGGCCATCTCTTTTGCGCCTTTTATCGCCGCTGCAGTCCTTTCCATCCCCTGCTGGCGATATGCAAATATGTTTTCGCCGACGACAATGGCATCATCCACCACGAGACCAAGTGACATAATGAAGGCGAAAAGACTTATCATATTGATTGAAACATCAAAAAACGGTATCAGGTAGAAGGCGCCTAAGAAGGATATCGGGATGCCCATTGTCGTCCAGAAGGCAAGACGCAGATTAAGGAATAACGTCAGACACAAAAATACAAGGACCAGACCGATATATCCGTTCCTCTTAAGAAGGTTCATTCGCGAGTTGAGGACCTTCGAATCATCTTCCCACAGTGCGATAGAAATGCCCTCCGGTAGCTCCCCTTTCTTCCCGCTGATATATCTTTTGACTGTTTTGGCTATATCCAGCGCATCTTCCTCGCCCGTGCGGGAGACACGAACCGAAGCGGCTCTTTTGCCGTCGAACTTCGCATAGAGGTCAACGTCTTCAAAATCATCCCTCACTGTCGCAATCTCACCGAGTCTTACTCTCGTGCCGTCATTTCTGGTGAGAACAATGATTTTTTCAAATTCCGGGCCGTAATATCTCTGGCCTTTAGTTCGGACCAGAATCTCCCCACCGGAGGTCTTAACCGAACCGGCCGGAATATCGAGCGACGAGTTCCTCACCGCTCTTGATACCTTCTCGAAGCTCAGATTGTAGCGGCGAAGATTCTCCTCCGATACTTCAATCGATATCTCGTAAGGCCGAACACCTGCTATGCTCACCTGGCTTATGTTATCCATCGCCGTCAGGTCGTCACGTATCTGGTCGGCCAGCTCCTTCAGCGTCTTCTCCGAAACGTCACCAAAGACCACGACAGTGATTACTTTGTGGCGACTCTTAAGCTCGGAGATAATGGGCTTTTCACTTTCCTGAGGGAAGGTGATTATCGTATCAATTTTTGCCTTGATATCGTCGAGCACGTCTGTCGGGTTGGCATATTCCTCGACTTCGACCAGAGTTGAGCCGACAGCCTCGGCAGCGGTTGAGGTTATGCGCTTTACGCCGTCCACAGCCCCTATGGCCTCTTCAACGCGAAGGCACACCCCCTCTTCGACGTCCGCCGGCGAAGCACCGCGATAAGGCACCGCGATATTGATCATATCGAGACTGAACTCCGGAAAGACCTCCATTTTGGCCGAAAAAATAGCAAGCAAGCCTGCTGCAATGATCAAAAACATCAGCAGATTCGCCGCCACGTGGTTCGAGGCAAACCACGCAAGTAACCCCTTTTTCCCTTCCAGGTCTTTCACTTAGTTTGCCTCCGTTTCACCGGGCTCGTTGTTGTCCCCGGTTATCTGTTTGTCCTCGGTTATGCTGTCAGCCTGTGTTCTCACAGCCATCCCATCCACAACCGCATCAAGCGAGCTGACAACAATCTCTGCCCCGTCATCAAGTCCTGACGTGATGTATGCAAAATCCTTATCGGCGCGGGCTATCTCCAACGTCCTAATATGCAGTCGGCCTTCATTGACCACCCAGACTCTGTTGCCTTCACGAATAGCATCACGGGGCACTGCAATGGCATTCTTGAGGATATTACCCTCGATGAGAACCTCCGCAAATACGCCGCTCAGCAGCGGAGGTCTTCCCCCGGATGTATCAAACGGATTCGCCACTTCAATCACAACCGTGACCATCCTCGATGTCTTATCAACCTGCCCCGTTGTCCGGACCACGCGACCTTCCCAGATATGTTCCGAGCCGGCGAAGTCGGCCTTGACCTGCGCGGTAATGCGTTTGACCGGCGGTTTGCTGCCGTTGAACGCAACGGGACTGCCGAAAACGTCGAACCAGGCCAGCTCATTATCCTCAAGAGGCACCTCGATCTCAACCGACTCAATTCCGTATGCAACACCGAGGGACTGGCCTACCACGACATATTGGCCAAGGTCAACCCTTTCGGTGATTACCAGGGCGTCGAACGGAAGTGACAGGCTCGTTCGCTCGAGCTTCAACATTGCGAGGGCCAGTTGGGCCTTGGCCGATTCGAGGGCGGCCTCTGCCCGGCGAATCTGCGGCAGCCGCAAGACCAGCGGCGAATTCGGCTCGGTGTTCGGGTGCAGCTCTTCCCATTCTTTACGCGCCACCTGTGCCTCTGCCGTTTCTGTATCAAGCTTTACCTGCGCCTCTGCCACAGCGGCGTTGGCCTGCTGGACAGCCAATTTATAATCCCTCGGGTCTATCTGAAGAATCTGCTCTTCGGCCCGGATCAATCCACCGGTCTTGAGCTGCGGATGAACATTGACCACCTTGCCGGGGACTTCAGGAACGATTTCGACCTCCACCTTGGGACTGGCGGCTCCGTAGCCGCTGACCACCATTTGTATGTCCCGCATTTGAAGCCGCTCAACCTCAACTAAGGGGGGCCGCTTCTCCGGCTCCGTTCGCTGCGGCGGCTTTCGCATTTTGATTAGAACGTATGCACCAAGCACACCCAGGACCACAACAATAACGGCAATTAATCCCTGCACCCACCCGCCGCGCACTGTCTTGGCCCTGCCCGGTGGTTTGTTGAACCCTCGTTTTTCTGTTTTACCTTTCGTCATTTTCTTTCCACCGTTTATCCTTCAGATTGTTCTTGATAGTCCCAGTCCCCACCAAGAGCTAAGTGGAGATTTACGCGGGTGGTCCATATTTGGCCCTTGAGAATAGTAAGCTGCTCTTGAGCGATTCTGCGCCGGCGCTCGGATTCGAGCACTGAGAGAATAGTCTCGACGCCGCGCTGATACCGGTCTTTCGAGAGGTTCTCGGCGGCCGTGGCCTGCTCGAAGCGAAGCCGGGTGTGCTTGAGCTGCGTTTGGAGCATCTGCTCAGTTACCAGGGCATCTTCGACTTCTCTGATCGCGGTAAGGACGGTGCCGCCGTAGTTTGCTGCAAGCTCGGCATAGCGGGCCTCGGCCGCATCGACTTGCGCCCGCAGTTGTCCACCCTTGAAGACCGGCGCCGAAAGCGCGAACAGAGCTGAATAAGTCTCCGAGAAATGCTCCCATATATCACGCCATCTGTCCGCGTTGGCGCCATAATTGGCCGTAAGGGTAAGACTCGGGAGCATTTGAGCTATGCTAACACCGATTTGCTCGTTCGCCGCACGCAAACTCAGCTCGGCAACTCTGACATCCGGCCGGCGGTCCAGCAGTGACGCCGGCACCCCAATCACAACAGGGTCCAGCTCCGGCAAATCCGCCAACGTCTCAGACAACCGCTCCGATCCGCCGGGCCGACGCCCCAAAAGAACGTCAAGGGCGTGATGGGCCTTTATCAGCGAAAGTTCGATGCTCGGCTCAAGGGCCTTGGCCGCCTCGAGGTTCTCACGCGCCAGCCTTACATCGACCGGACCAACAAGGCCCTCGCCGTAGCGACGCTCCACGATCTCCAGAGTGTCCCGCCGACTGGCCGTATTGGCCCGTGCAATCGCCAGACGCCTCCCAATAGTGGCGATATCCACCCGCGCCTCGATCACAGTCGCAATCATTGAATTCATCAGCGCCTGCTCGTTTGCCTCGACAGCTAACATTTGGGCCCACGCCGCCCGTTCGGCGCGCTTGAGCTTGCCAAACAGATCGAGAATGTAGGCGACGGAGATGTTCTGTGACCAGGTCTCCGTAATCACGGCGAACCTGCCCCCGAAGTTGAACGACCGTTTGCTTCTGTCACGACCGATATTATACGATACGTCCGGCAGGCGTCGCCCGCGGGCTTCGACAAGCACTGCCTGTGCCTGCATGACCCTCGCGGCCGCGGCCTTGAGGTCATAGTTGTTCTCCAGCATCTGCCGTACCAGGGAAGCCGTCACCGGGTCGCCGAACCGCTGCCACCACGTCTCGACATCGGCAAAATCGTTCACGTCCTCGGCGTGCGCCCCGGCGTGAAAATAGCCGCCCGGCGTATCTGCAGCCGTCTCGGGCCTTGAGTACTTCGGCCCGACCATGCAGCCTCCAAGGGCCAAAACGCCCGGAGCAAACAACAAACAGATTGAAAGGAATCGTTTTTTCATTCAGCTTTCCCCTCGGCGTATGCCCGAATCCCGGCGGCCGTAAAACCAACGATGTGTTCGATCACTTTACCCGGCTCGAACATGGCTGCTGATTCTTCATCTATCCAGCGGACAATCGCCTTGATCTTAATCGTATGTATAAGTTGGCCAACCAGAGAGAACACGATCAACGGCACCTTCGAGGCCGGCAAATCGGGACATGCCTTGGCCAGCCCTTGCTGCATAGCGGTCATAGTGGGCTTGATAACGTCATCCCCAAACATACCCGGCGGCAAATGCGGATCGATCATCTCGCGAGCCATAAGTCGCATCAAACGCTCCCCCCCCTCCTTCGCGACAAGCGGCCCGATGAACGCGTAGGCAAAAGATCGCAGCAGAGCCTCAAGATCCGGCTTGTCCCCGCCTTCGGACATCGCCTTATCAACGCTCGCAACGCGCGTGTCCCGCATGTGAAGCAACTGACGACGCCAGACCTCAACGTACAAATTCTCTTTGCTGCCGAAGTAATAATTCACCGACGCAATATTGCAGCCGGCACTTCCCGCAAGCTCCCGAATGCTGGTCCCCTCGAAACCATGCTCAGAAAAAAGCTCTTCCGCAACCGCAAGCAGCCGCTCCCGAACACCCTCAGCAGGGCTGCCGACAGCGCTGTTATCCTGTGACCTTGCCATTTCTATACTCCTAAACAACCGTTTCATACGAAAGTTTAAAACAAACGTTCGTATTAGTCAAGCATTTTTTGCGATTTTTTTCAAAAATCTCGCGCCCTGCCGGGTAGTAGCAGGAGATATTCGCATAAAGAACACGGGTCCCTGGGCTAATAACGCGGTTTTTTTGGCTAAGGCGAGGAGGTTGACTAAGTTCTACGGTAACCGTTCAGGGGGTATAAATTGCGTTTCTGTGTCATTGCGAGGCCTTTTTCAAAGGCCGTGGCAATCTCAAACACTCGAAATTCGAGATTGCTTCGTCGCTTCGCTCCTCGCAATGACTAAAAAGGGCCAAGATTCAATATATTATCCCGTGAACGGTTACGTTCTACGGGTTGGTATCTCTTTTTCTTGTGGATAGAAGGATGAGGTTTCGGATTGTCTCTGTGTCTCTGGCGGTGAGCCATCGCTGCTCGAAGTGCTTTTCCTGGGCAATCTGAGCAATCGCCATCAGGGCCCTGAGGTGATAGTTTCTCTCGTCTTTGCTGCCTGCCAGGACGAACATTATCTTGACCGGCTCTTTGGCGTGTGAGAAGCTAATGCCGCCGCGGGCGCGGACAAGTAAAATATCAAACTTCTTTTCGCCCTCGACAACAACGTGAGGTATTGCAAAGCCCGGCTGGACTATGGTGCCGCCCTCGGCTTCTCGATGAAGGAATTTCTCGAAGAGTACGTATTCATTGGTTTGCAGTCTCTTGGCCAAAACAGCAGAGACCCTTCGGAAGATTTTCTCGTCGCTTTGTTTGCCCGGCATATCGAGGATTGTACAATTCCTTATAAGCTTGTCGAACCTGTCCTCGATTATTTCATCGCGTTCAATCAAAATATCCCGAAGCTCGTTTTCGAGCGTAACAGTCTTGAGCTCCCTGTCGGTAACACGTTCGACGATGTGCATCACGGCCGAGGCCCTGCTGACCCGGCGTGAAACGTAGAGGGCGAACCAGGCGGCACTGAGGCCGACAAAGCCGGCTGTAATCAACAGCGGCACCGCGCCCATATCGACGATCAGGGCGACATAAGCAACGATGGCAAAGATGTGAATGTACGGATACAGGGGGGATTTGAACTTGGGTCGATAGCTCTGTATCCTGCTCTCACGCATTATAATCACACTAACATTAACAAGAATGAAGAGTATTATCATTAAGGTCGAGGCAGTTTTGACCAGCACTTCAATATCAAGAAGAACGATTGCCGCAATCATAAAGCCGCCTGTCAGCAGTATGCTGATGTGAGGCGTTTTGAAGCGCCCGCTGACACGAGCCAAAAGCGGCGGCAGCAGCCTGTCCCTGCTCATAGCCATCGGAGAGCGCGATGCAGCGAGTATTCCCCCGTTGGCCGTGGTTACAAAAGCGGCTATTGCAGCTAAAGCCAGAATTGCAAATCCAGCCGGGCCCATAAATTTACTCGCCGCCAGCGATATAGGCATATAACCGGCAGTCAACTCCTGCCCATCGACAACGCCGACGGTAATTGTGATTACGCCGAGATAGAACAGGGTAACAACAAACCAGGCGAGTATCATCCCGGACGGCAGATTCTTGCCGGGATCCTTGACTTCTTCGGCGATACTGGCAACTTTGGTCAAACCGCCAAAGCTTATGAAAACAAGCCCGGCGGTAGCAAGCACTGCCGGCCAGCCCTTCTCCAGAAAGCCCTTATATCTGACAGCTTCAACGGCCCCGAATCCGAAAAGCACAAATACGGCAAGTACCACCAACAGTATCCCCACAAGGAGAACCTGAAATCTACTCGTGTGTTTAACGCTCACGATATTTAGTCCGACAAAACCGAGGCAGCAAACCGCCGCTATTGCCTTGAGGTGCCACTCGCTTAGCCGCCAGGCAAAAGTCATTTGCAGCACAACCTCGACAAGGATCGCGATCCCGACAATTGCAAAGGCGCTTTTCAATGCCAGTGAAAACCAGCCTGCAAATCCGCTGAACAATCCGGAGATCGAGCCTAAACTCCGCTCGATAAAGAAATACGTCCCCCCTGCCCGCGGCATAGCGGTCGCCAATTCGGCCTTGCTCAGGACACTGGGAATAATCAGAACCGATGCAAGCAAATAGGACAATATGACCGCAGGCCCCGCTTTTGCATAAGCAATCGCCGGCAAAACAAACAAGCCGGAACTTATCATTGCCCCAGCCGCCACTGCAAAGACATCCACCAAACCAAGCTGTTTCTTTAGGTCGGCCACGTTAAAACATCCCTGTTATACTCGTCCGGCGAATTCCCTATGTTGCGTCTCCTATGGACAATGTGCACATCAATAAGGGCGTAAGCGCATCAATTGCTTCTGCTGCTGTGTTCTGATTCTGCATTGTACCAGGACGCCGGGAGTTTTCAACAGGAATGTCAATTTGTTGGACAAAACCGCCTGTATCCCTTATTATTAACTGAAAAAGAGAATATTATGGCTAAGAAAAGATCGAGCAGGACAATAGTTGGGTCGCCTCTGACCCCGACAATGCTTGGAGAGCTGGGCGCTCTTGGGCAGCTCGCGACAACGGCTGATACCTTCAAGCCCGACGGCGATTGGATGAACAAGTACCGGATTTGGACGTGCCACGGTTATCGCGAGAGGGGCAATGACAATGTCGGGTGGTTGCGAATCGAGCGTACCGCCCGTGGGCCGAAAGGGTCGTTTATATTGAAAGTCCGGCAGGAGGTGGTCCAGACAGACAGATTGTTGAACGTTATCGATGTCGCGATTAAATGTCTGAACAAGCAACCGGCATCGCCCGTGGAATGGCAACTGTCGAGCCGTTTCATCGGGCCGGACCAAAGTTGGAAGAATGAGCTTGAAGTCGTCGAAAAAGGGGCGGTTGATCGAAATATAATGACCGTTACCGCCGCCGAGCATACACTGAAACGGGAAGTTCCCAGTGCGCTGACGTGTGATTGGTGCCTCTTTGAAGCCGTTCAACGCCTGGATTTCGAGGAGAAACCGGCGCTGACTTTCAACCTGCTTGAAGGACTTGGCGTTCTCAAGGAAGACCAGCAGTTGTTGTATCGCGGGGGCCACAGGATGAAGATAAACGGCAAGGATATGTCACTGCACAGGTTTGACCAGTTGGGCCGCGGGATTCTCCCTTGTGAATACTGGCTGGATGACCGGCATCGACTACTGATGGTCACTTCAATGAACAAGGCCTATATCCTGGATGACCAGGCGGAAAAGGCAATTAGATAAAAGGCCGAAGTTGGGCAAACTCTCAAAGGAAAGTAAAGCAATGAACACCAATAGCACAATAAAGCAATCTAAGCGGCTTGTGAATCGTCGGGATTTTATGAAGTTGGGCGGCAGTGCGGTGGCGCTTCTGGCAAGTGGTACTGTGAGCACAGAGACTCGCGCTGCTCGGCAAAGCAGTAAGCCCAGGCCGGGGAACATCCTGCTGATTCTTACAGACCAGCAGCACATCGATACAATTGCCGCCGCGGGCTGCCGGTACGTGCGAACGCCGGCACTGGACCGGCTCAAAACCAACGGCGTAAGTT
>JAGMDR010000316.1 GCA_023128595.1 Planctomycetota bacterium
TTAGCACTCTGCGAAAATCGGTGCTAAAGCGAATGAAAGACGTTCGGGTTGTAGCTGTCTGTGACGCTTACAAAAGTCGTCGTATCGCAAGGGCCGCAGATTTCAACAGGCATTACGGTGGCACCGATATAACCAAAGCGCACTCTGATTTTCGTGAACTGATTGCACGTCCTGATATCGATGCCGTCTTCATCGGAGTTCATGATAACTGGCATACGCCAATGTCCATTGCCGCGGCAAGAGCCGGCAAAGACGTCTACTGTCAAAAGCCGCTGGCATTGGATCTGGGACGGACCAGGCTGCTGAGAAAGGCTGTCAATGATAATAAACGTGTATTCCAGTTTGGAACGCAGTATCGCTCCATGGCGAGGTATCGAAAGATGGTTGAACTGGTTCGAAACGGATACATCGGTGAATTGAAACATATAGACGTGTGGTGTCGTGACCTGAAGTATGATGCAGCCAATTACAATGTCGAACCCTACGGCTCGACTGTGGAAGTCCCGGTCCCCGACGACCTCAACTTTGATGCATGGCAGGGGCCTTCGCCTATGGTTCCCTATACAGTGGACAGGGCCACGAAGTGGGGCGGCTACCATTGCCCCGAAACGTCTCTGGGTTTTCTGGCCGGCTGCGGCATTCACCCGCTTGGGATAGCACAATGGGGCAACAAATCCGATGACACCAGCCCGATACGCTATGAGGGAACCGGTAGCGTGCCGACCGAAGGTATCTTCCGGACCCTGGAGCATTGGGATGTCATGTGCGATTATGAAAATGGAGTGAGGCTCCGTGTAATGGATTGCCGGACTGCCGAGGGTGTTGTGAAAAAGTATTATCCGCTCACATGGCATAGTGGTGACGGGGTGGTCTTCCACGGCACGAATGGGTGGATTGGTGATTTTCGCTTTGGTTCGTTCTATGCAAGCGATCAAGAATTATGGAAGCAGGAGATGAAGCCTGAAGATGAAAAACTCTACGTATCTCCGGAGCATAACCGCAATTTTATCGACTGTGTCAAATCAAGAGCCGAGACAATATGCCCGGTGGAAATGGGGATTCGCTGCGACACTATCGCCCATATGGTCAATGTCGCCGCCCAGACCAAACGTACGATCAAGTGGGATCCGAAGGCCCAACAGATCGTCGGCGATAAGCAAGCCGCAAAGATGATCACTCGACCGTACCGTAAAGAGTGGAAAATCTGGTAGCTTGTCTGACGGCTAAAGATCGGCCTCTGGCCGCAGGCACGGGCTGATGTGGAGTGTTTGAACTACCTCTCAATATTTTTGAACGGACATGGGCCCGAGGATGAAATGGAAATCAGTGAGGCGATAAGAAAACATGACCTGCGCCGCTCGGCCGCGACTGATCACTACGTCGGAACGCTGCGACAAAGCTGGATTGCTCTGGGATGCAGCCTTCTCTCCATTTTACCTCAGGGAACAAAGGTATAGCTTTGACCTCTGGCAATATTGACTGTCCTTCCCTCGCCCTCGTATATGATTTTGAAGGTACCACCGGTCGGCGATTGGATTGCGGCCCTTGTGAGTCTTCCGTCCTTCCAGTAGACATCTACCTCGCAGTTGCCTCGGGCACAAAGGCCCTTGACCTTGCCCTCAGGCCAAGCCCTGGGCAGTGCAGGCAGAAGATGTATCTGCCCGCCGTGGCTCTGGAGCAGCATCTCGGCGATACCGACGGTGCCGCTGAGATTGCCATCAATTTGAAAGACCCGGCCCGGCCAGCAGGCATTCATCAGGTTGCCAAATGCGTTGCGTCCGATTAAGCGGTTGAGATACCAGTGGGCCTGTTCTGCGTCGCCAAGTCGAGCGAAGAAGCATATCTTCCAGGCATTGCTCCACCCAACATCCCCACCAAAACCTCGTTTCTCAAGTGTCTTTCGGGCCGCCTCAAGCAGGCGAGGGTCCTCTTCACTAATCAAAGAGAACGGATGCAAACCAATCAAATGGGACACGTGACGATGTTTTGGCTTGGCCTCTTTGTAGTCTTCAATCCACTCCTGGATCGTACCGTCGGAGCCGACTCTAAGTGGCGGAAGTTTCTGAAGGCTGTGTTCAAGTTCTCCCCGGAGCCGTTCATCAGTATTGAGTATCTTCGAGCCCTGCACCACTGCCTCGAAAACCAAACGCACAATCGACGTGTGGTAGGTGGACCCTCTTGTAATTCGGACCGGCTTGTTGAGTTCGGGATGGATATAAGTGTTCTCGGGTGAAGTCGAGGGGACGACCACGACATAGCCGTCCTGGTCCTCAACGAGATAATCCAGGATAAACTCAGCAGCGCCCTTGAGCACTGGGTAGGCCCGCTTTTGCAGAAAGGCTTTGTCCTGACAGAATTCATAGTGACGCCACAACGTCATGGCCATCCACGCCCCAGCGAGCGGATCCAGCACCCCGTTCTGGAACTGCGAACCCTTCGTCGAGCCGCTTGGAGTTGTTCTGCCAAAGGGATTGGTAGCTGTGAAAGTAACCCAACCATCGGCATCGTAGAGTCTTCGCGCTGAGACTCTACCCTTCTCAGTTAAACGCATGAACCAATCTGCCAGTGGCCAGAGAGTCTCCGATAGATTGGTGGCATCTGCGGGCCAGTAGTTCATCTGGAGGTTAATGTTGAGATGATAGTCTGCCTCCCACGGCGCCCACATCGCCTCGTTCCAGATTCCCTGTAAGTTGGCCGGCAACCGTCCCGGGCGCCGTGAACTCGATATCAACAGATATCGCCCGTATTGAAAATAAAGAGCTGCCAAAGCCGGATCAGCCTCACCCTTCTTGACTCTCGCAAGTCGCTCGTCGGTGGTAATTGTGTCCCGATCCGACCCGCCCAGATCGAGCGAGACCCTTTCGAACATGGAGCGATGCTCGGCGACGTGGTCCCGCCGCAAGTCTCCCCATGGCTTATCAGCAACCTTGCTTAGTATGGCTTCAGCCCGCCGGCCGGGATCGATGGAACGGTCGTAGTTCATCTTCTCAAGGTTGTAATCCGTCGCAGCGGTCAAGAGCAGGATCGCTTCGTCTGCGTTCTCGATCACTATAGTTTCGTCCTCGGCGAGGGTAGTCCCGCCCTTAGCGCGGGCCAGCACACGTGCAGCAAACCTCATGTGGGCGCCGCCGGATCCCGAGCCTCCGGGGTTGTCATCAAAGCCCTGCGGTGCGGGGATGTCAATAATCTGGCCGTCCATGCGCAAGTGGCCTGAACCTACCACAGTTACCTTCATATCCTTCTTGCGCGTAAGCCGTATTTTCACATTAATCATGCCGGGCTTTGAAGCGCTTAGACGCACGGCTATTACATCATCCACCGCCGATATCAGGACTTCGCGTTTCATCCGGACATCGCCGAGGCGGTACTCAACCGTGGCGACGCCGGTTTCCAGATCGAGTTGACGGCGGTAATCCTGGACCTCAGACGCATGATCCATTTCGATCCACAAATCCCCCAGCGGCTCGTATGAGCGAAAGGAAGTCGGAGTCTTGGTTAGCTTTGCCAGTCCAAGCTCCCGGGCCTCTGATATCTTCCCTTCTAAAACAAGCCTCTGCACTTTGCGGATGGTTTCCGAGAAGTCCTCGGGATAGACATCGGTCGGCTCACCCGCCCAGAGACTTTCCTCGTTGAGCTGCAGGCGTTCCTTTGGTACTGTACCAAAGACCATTGCCCCCAGCCGGCCATTGCCTACTGGTAGTGCCTCGGTCCACTTTGAAGCCGGCTCGTCATACCACAACCCTATCGTCTCTTGCGCCAATGCCTGTTGAGTCAATAGCGCTAGGGCCAGGCTGACCACATGTATCCAGATTGTTGTCTGAGAGCGTTTCATGGATCTCCTTTGTCCCACCTCAGTGCAATTGTAACATCTGCTTGGCAATGGGCTCCAAGCCAATTTTGCCTACAACGTTTATCACAGGATACTATTACACAGAAACGACAATTGCAACCGGGATATCCAAACGACTTCACGGACATGCACCATTCTTGCCTCTAAATCGCTTCTTGCTCGAACTGGGTGGCTGGTCTAACAAAGGGACACCGACTATCCCTCAACCGGCAGATTGGAACTGGAATGGGCTATTTCCCTTGATCTGCCTTTGCCTCGGCTGTACAATCATTCTTATGGTTATTGAATCAAAATACCTATTAGTCGATGTTTCACGGGTTACAGCCAACGTGGGCAACCCAGAAGCTCGTTGGGCCAGGGTGAGGCACGCGAAGTACTGCCGTAGCCGCTATAATCGCGCGGAGCGGTGTGGAGATGTGGTGTGGACTGGTGTGCGGATGCGGTAATGAAGCAGATACTTGTTGATCAATTAGTTCCCCGCGTGCGTCTGGCCGGCGTTGGGCTGACATACGCGACAAATTGAGGAGCAACTCATGAAGACAATAGAATGCTTTCGTGCGACATCCCTTTCACTGCGAATTGTCTCGGTGCTTGGCATGCTGCTGGCGACGACGGTCCCGGCCGCCTTGGCCGGCCCGGCGGATGAGGCCGAGCAGATTGCCTCTTTGGCCGGCTTCCATGGTGGCCTAGTCATCCACGTCGGCTGCGGGGACGGGAAGCTCACCGCATCGCTGCGGCTGGCGGACAACTGCGTCGTTCAGGGACTGCAGAGTGACGCAAAGCGTGTCGAAACGGCGCGCGCGGCCATCCGTGCGACTGGACTGTACGGCCCGGTTTCCGTTATCCATTGGCGCGGGAATAGGCTCCCCTACGTGGACAACCTGGCGTCGCTCGTCGTCTGCGAGAACCCCGGCGCCGTTCCGCCGGGCGAACTCACGCGGGTGCTTCGGCCCCACGGCGCCGCAGTGGTCAAGCGGGGCGGCAAATGGACGGTGACCTTCAAGCCTCAACTGCAAGGCACGGACGAATGGGAGCAGCATTATCACGGCGCGGACAACAACGCTGTTGCCCAGGACACCGTCGTCGGGCCGCCCCGGCGGTATCAGTGGCTGGGCGAGCCCCAGTGGCAGCGATCCCACCTTGCGATGCCTTCGATCAACAGCATGGTCTCGACGAAGGGGCGCCTCTTCACCGTCGAGGACCTGGGCTCCGCCGAACACCCGGCGCTGCCGGGCAAACAGGCGCTCGTGGCTCGGGACGCCTACAACGGGGTTGTCCTCTGGCGGGTCATGTTCTCCGATTGGCACCCGATCTACATCCGCAACAAAGAGATGCCCGTGCAAATCCAGCGGCGGCTCGCCGCCGTGGGGGACATCGTCTACTGCACAGCCGGATACACGGCACCTATCACCGTATTCGATGCGGCGACGGGCGCCGTCATCAAGAAGCATGCATCAACCGCGGGCACGATGGAGTTCGTGCATGACCGAGGCGTTCTCTACGTCGTGACGGGCGATCAGGCCGACATTTCGGAAGCCCACGCGGACCTGTCGCGTTCGGCGCTAAAAACGAGCATGTTTAAACGCGAGGCGTACGGACCAACAATTAAACGGCCGGCCGATTCCAAGAACGATATCCTGGCCATCGACGCCGACTCGGGCAACGAGCTCTGGAGAATATCCGGAGCCGACACGAAAGGCTACGAAGGGGCGACGCTGGGCGTGATCGGCGACCGCGTGGTCTTCGCAACCTCGACGGAGCTCGTTTGCCTCGACCGCACGACCGGCAAAGCAATCTGGCGTGTGCCCGCCCCTATCGTTCTCAAAGGGCCGGCGGGCATTGCGGTCTCGCTCGTGCTCTCGGATCGCGCCGCTTATCTTGCGGACTCCGCTCGCCTCCGGGCGTTTCGTCTCGCCGATGGCCGGGCACTCTGGGAGACGCCCGCCACGATCAATCATCACAAAGCGCCGGACGTGTTTCTGGCAAACGGCCTCGTCTGGGCGGCGGCATATAGTGGCTCAACCGGGCGGCCGGCGCCGACACTGGGACTCACCCGCATGGGAGTTAACGGCTTCGATCCTGAGAGTGGAAAGTTGGTCAAGCAGATCGATCAGGCCATGCTCGGCCCCATGGGCCATGACCGCTGCTACCGGAACCGGATCACGACGCGGTATTACATTAACACCGTGACCGGCGGCAGCGATTTCCTCGACCTGAGCTCCTCGGCGGAATTACCCAATCCCTGGATCCGCAGCACCTGCGGGATTGGTCCACTCCCGTGCAACGGCCTCTACTATGCCGGGCCGCCGTCCTGCGCGTGCTGCAACAGCGTCATGCTGAACGGCCTCAACGCAATGGCGGCAGAGCCGGGCCTTACTGAATCGGACCAACCCATCAAGGTGGGCACAAAAGTCACGCTCCAAAAAGGCCCCGCCTTCTCTGAAATCGCGAACCTGAGATCTCCGACTTCAGATTCTCCGGACGATTGGCCCACCTACCGTCACGACAACTCCCGGACGGGAACGACGAAGAACGAAGTCCCGGCCGAGCTCGGCAAGCGCTGGGAGACCAAACTCGGCACCCGCGCCAGCGCCCCGGTTATCGCCGCCGGCATGGTGTTCGTGGCGGACGTTGACGGTCACGCCGTCTGCGCTTTGAACGCGGCGGACGGGAGAATCATCTGGCGGTTCTCCGCTGAGGGACGTGTCGACTCGCCCCCGACGTATTACCAGAGTCTCCTCCTTTTCGGCTCCCGAGACGGATCAGCCTATTGCCTGCGTGCCGCCGACGGGGCGCTCGTATGGCGGTTTTCCCCGCTCGAACAGCGGATGATCTGCGCCTACGGGCAGCCAGAGTCCGCGTGGCCGATATGCGGCAGCATCCTCATCCGGGACGGCCTCGCATATTTCGCGGCCGGGAGAAACTCCTTCACCGACGGTGGCATCTTCCTATATGCAGTCGATCCGCGCTCCGGTGAAGTCGGTCATAAGAAACGCATGTACGGTCCCTACGGCGAAAACGGTTTCCCCATCGAGAACCGGGAGGTCGTCAAGGGCATGAGCATCGAGGGATTCAAAGGAGACATCTTCATTGCCGACGACAGACTGCTCTATCTGAGACATCAGGCCTTCACCCCCAACCTCTCACCGGTCAAGCTCCAGGATGTCAAGCAGCCGCACCTGATTCCCTCGCACGGTTTCCTCGAGGCGATCCCTCAGCACCGCTCGTTCTGGACTATCGACACCATGCTGCATTACGACATCCCCACGGGCCAGGGCGGCGTGCATGGCGATATCCTCGTCATCGACGGCTCGCGCTTCTACGAGGTTCGGGGTTATCCTCCCGGGCGGACCGCTTGGTTCGATCCCCGGACCAGCGGCTACACACTCTATGCGGGAACGTACGGCGCCTCAGCCAAGGCTTCGGCAGACAGGGCGGCAACAGGCACCGGCAGGCGAGCTGCCACGCAGGGCAAAGGTAGGCAAGCGCGAGCCAGAAACCGAAACGCGGCTATTGTTGCCCCCTCGGTGAAACTCTGGAGCAGTGCCATTCCGCTCACCGGCAAGGCGATCGCGCTGGCCGATGACGTCCTGTTCGTCGCCGGGACCCCGGTCGCGTTCCCGAAAGACGATCTGGCCAAAGCGTACGAGGGACGAATGGGCGGCATCCTCTGGGCAGCATCCGCATCCACCGGGGAGAAACTAGCCCAGTACACGCTCGACGCCCCGCCGGCATGGGACAGTCTCGCCGCCGCAAACGGCCTGCTCTTTCTTTCGCTCGTCGACGGGCGTGTGATTTGTATGGGGCCGAAGACCGGTTCTTGAGGCTTTACTTTGGCGTTATTGAACCCACGGCCTCTGGCCGTGGTCGACCCAGGCGCTCGATGCAGATGATGTCACCCAGGCGCCCCTCATACCGAGGATCGATGATCCGATCAATGCCCTGATGGATTCGCTTGTGATGATAGTACTCGGGGTGCTTGGAAAGGACATGGCGCAACTGAGTCTCAGATGAGAGGATGAGTTTGCTAAGACATTCTTCCTTGATAGATCTGAAAAAGGGCTCTGCGTACGCATTAAAATTTGGACTCTTGTCGACACAATATGCCAGACAAGTCATCAGTGTTAGCCATAGTCTCTGTTTCATAGTCGGGTAGTTGAAGCACACAGACCTTGGCCGATTATTTTGGACAAGAAGAATGCGAGGCCTCCAGAATTCCGAAACCGGTTGCGCGCTATTCACAACCATTCCGCCACAGGCAACAGGTTGATTGCCTGGCGCAGCACCGGGTCAACATTCGTGTAGACCTGATTCGTAAGTTGTGGGGTGGAATGCTCCAAGAGCCTTTGAGTCACTGCTGTCGACACACCGCGTTGTGCCAGCAGGGACGCAAACGTCTTCCTCAGACCGTGGAACTTCAGATCAGGTAGTCCTGCTTTGCAGCGTATCTTCTCCCACTTCTTCGCAGAGAACCTGTCTGCGAACAGCAATTCCTGCCCATCTGGAAGCATGGCAACATAGTTGGATAATTCCGTTGTGATCTGTTCTGGAACAGGGCGTTCTGCCATCGCTTTCTTCGCTTTGCGGTTGCGGATCGTGATCGTGTTCCGATCGAAGTGGATATCTCCAATCCGTATGGCCTCGATGTCGCCACGCCGAAGCCCCGTAGTTACTGCCAGCAAGACCCTTAATCGCAGAGTTGGGTACTTAGATACCAGCTTGATGAGGTTCCGTATTTGTTGGGGAAACAGTGCAATCACAGGCTTCTGCGGCACTTTGACCTTTTTGATCTCCAAGCCCGATGCGACGAAACGATTCTTGACCGCCCAGTTCAGAAAGGCATGCAGGTTTCTTATGTCTTTGTTCAGGGTGTTTTTCCCGACCTCCTCACTCCGTTTTAGAACGAACGTATCCAGGTTCTGCTGTGTGATTTGCTTAGATGAATCGGGGCCGACCATCCGCTTGAAATGTCGAAGTGTCAGCAAGACCTCGTAGATCGACGCATCCACAAGACCTTCCACTTGTTTGCATTGCCGATACTCTTCAGTCATCTGGTACCAATCGAAATCGACAACGCTTGTGAACACATCGGAATTGAGTTGAGTGTACTTGATATGGCGGAAGTGTTCGGCCAATGCCTTGCTGGGCAGGGCCTTGGCCTTTCTCTTGCCGCCTTCATACCAACCGACCCACCAGCCCTTGATGTTCTTTCGCTTGTAGACCCATGGTTTTCTCATAGTGTCAATTGTATCGGCACTTCTGAGAGTCACGGTCACTGACGGGGAGCGAAACCGGAGCGAGCAGTGTCATTTTGGAGACATGCCGGGCCGACACAGACTTATTTTGTAAATATTCGTCCAACCCGTTAGTAGCGCTATATTTTTTTTGTCATTT
>JAGMDR010000317.1 GCA_023128595.1 Planctomycetota bacterium
ACACATAGAGCCAATTTTTACAGCGCAAGTAGCGTTGTAGTATTAGGATGTGCCTTGTACGGGGCGGGTCGGTCCCATTTCGATATTCACGAGGCTTTTGAGCTCAACTGCAAATATGCCCTTGGTGCGTTCGGCCACCCAAAGACAACCGGGGCCCGTATCGTCTGGTACAGGCCCCGGATTGATGCAGAAGCTTTTGTTATTCCCGCACAAACGAGAATGCGGTCAGCCTCATATCTACTTAACGCCCACTCGGCGGAGGAAACAGACCCTCGTCAAGCCAGTTATTCAACAGGACAGCATAATCCTTGAAGTTTACTATCTTCGAGCCCTGCGGCTCGGCCTCGTACAGCTCGGCAGGTGAGAGCAGTGGGTAATACGTGCTCTTCGCAGGCAGGCTGCCTCCGGTCTTGACGGTTGCGATCTCAGTTGCCGACAGGGCGTAGTTGTAAATCCGAACGTCATCAATCAGACCGTTCCAACTGTCAACAGCTCCCTCGTCCTTTCCGCTCTGGCCGACGATCAGCTTCGTAGCGCCCGTCAGGGTCCCGACAGTGCCGGGCCTGTTGGCCGATGGCGTGTCTAATGTCCCGTTGATATACAGCTTGAGCTGCTCTCCGGTGCTCCAGGTCAGCGCAAGGTGCTGCCATGCCGTGGTCTGAACGCCGCTGGAGCTCTCAAGCTGCTGGACCGAGTTGCCGACGGTTGCGGTCGTTGTCATACCGCACTTGATGACGTTTATGCCGCCGCCGTTCGCCCCGGCCGAATCATAACGCATGTCCCTGTCGTCATCCCCGCTGGGGTCCTCGAAGATGATGAAACCCCTATTCGAGTCGATCTCCCTGCACTTGACCCAGATGCTGATCGTCAAGCCGTACAAGCCATTCAGATAGGCATTTGCATCGTTATCAAGCACGAAGTCGCCGCCGCTGAAGTCCAGGCACGAGCCCCTCTCGGGATCGTTCACCCAGTCCGCTCCGGAAATGTCACCGGTGCGTCCCTTACCGCTGCTGTCGGCAGCGGTGACGCCGGAGCCGGTATTGAAGGCCCAGTGCACCAACAGCTCGCCCGTCTCAGTGTGGTCGCCTGCGAGCCAGTCGTGTGTCATCGTCTCAAGCTCTCTGTAGTTGACCACGCAATCCTCGACGTAATCGAGTAAGGCAAAATTGGGGTCGCGCTTGGCGAGGACGCATCTGGAAGGATATAACCTGATATCGTCAAAGTACACCACACCCGAACCACCGGGGGTCGTGGCAGTCGCACTTCCAAAGCCGATAGCGATGCTGCTGACATTCGTCAGGTCCACGCCGCCGTCATTGAAGTCCTGAAGGTCGATATTCCACTGGTGCCAGGATGGGTCATTGATGTCGGTCGGATTTTCGCCGTCGTAGTCGCCGTAGGTCACAGTCGCATTGCCGCCGGCGCCGTCTATCAGCTCCACCCACATCGGCTCAATCGCATTGCCCGTCGTGCCGTAGAACTGCAACGACAACGCCTTGGCGCCGGCTACAGTCCAATCCGGGCCGATTTGTGTTAGTGGCTGCAAATCAGAAATCTCTGCTTTGCCCTTTGAGTAATACTCCAGCGGGTTGTTAGGATTGGGCGTATTCGCGGGGTTATTACCACCGTGAACTTCGCCATCGTTGTCATAGAGATATGGCATCGATTGGCGGCCGCCGCTGACAATAGTAGTCTCGGCAAAGGGAGGATCCCAGTTACCTATGCTCGCACCGGTGTTATTGCTGAGGAAGCCGGCAGGAAAACCATCTGCCTCATTAAGTGTCCAGCCGTCTCGCCATACAAAGAATATGCAGTTTCCGGGCTGACCAGGCGTAAAACCGTCGCCGTAGCTCTCCATATCATCGACAACAAGATGGTCTATTGTCGTGAACGTCCAGATATTACCAGCGTCCACGCCGCCTGGCGCCGCGGTGTTGGCCTCATCGACGGCCCAGTAGTAAGTCCTGCCCAAATTAAGGGCTCCGGGACTGTAGTTATTGGGACTCTGCGGCTGATTCGCAACAAGATCGAGGTTGGCCGGGTCATCGGCGCCGAAATAGACATAGTGGCCGTTCGAAGGAGGTGCATAATCTCCCGGCGTCCAGCTTAGTACGGCGTTCCGTGGAACACCGGTTGCGCCATCGTTCGGGTCGGGGTCTCGGGGCAACGCAGGATTGTACATAGTCTTAAAGGTCCAGACAACTCCTTTGTAAGCCCCGCCGCCTGCGTTGACGCCATCAATGCGCCAGTAGTAATCCGTCGCGTAAGCAAGGACGACCGGATGCTCGTTGACATCGCCGGTCAAGGTTGCCTCGGGTGTCGTCGCTGAGTCCACAGCATCGAAGTTAGTGCCGAAGTAAACGTCGTGCTCTGTGTATGGGCTGCCTGTGCTTTGGTCGATTCCCGGGGTCCAGGTGAGTTTGGCACTTAGCGGCACATCCTGCTCGCCGTCACCTGGGCTGGGCTTGTAGGCAAGTGCAGGATCCACAAGGTGCGCGACCTCGCTCGCCGAGAGGGCCCGGTTATACAGCCGGACATCGTCGATAAGGCCGTCAAAGGCGTTGTTGGGATTACCAAGCCCATCATCGCCAGCTCCAATCCAACACTCCGTGGGGTCAAGAGGTCCAGCAACGCCGAAAGCGCTGTCGTCCTCAAACTGCCCGTTTATGTAAACATAGAGGGCGTCATTGTCTCTTCTCACGCCTGCATAATGCGTCCACTCATCGAGAATAGCTGCGGGTCCGGTAGAGTTTATGTTCCCGGCTTCGATGCCATTGCCGTGTCTGAACTGCCAATCGCCATTATGGATTCGACATCTCATCTTTCCGTTGCTGCCGGTCTCATCCATGAAAAATATCGTGTCGTCGTCAGTGGCATCGATGACATGCGGCTTGACCCACATGGCGACTGTAAGCTCGGGCGGATTTGCGACCGGCCAGCCAGTGGTGAACTCGATTTCGACTCCCTTGCCGTTGTCGCCGTCAACGTCAATTGCTTTGTCAATCTTTCCGGGCACTCGCTGTGCGCCGCCCGTGATAATACCGTCATTGGCATAGCCCGAATGGTCGAGGGCGAGTTCGCCTGAGACCTCGTCGAACCACCACCAGCCCAGGAGATTGGGGTCGTCGGTAAACGGAAAGACAGGCTTGGTCTTAAAGTGCCAGACCTCTCCTTCAATAGTTAGGGACGGCGGACTCGGCGGGATCACCACCGTATTGACCTTCCAATAGTAGTCCGTATCGATGCTCAGTAGGCCGATTGGCGTTGTCGTTGTCGGATCGGTCACCTGAGCGTCCGGCGTGTCGCTCCTCCCCGCCACCATTTCTTCATCAGTGCCCCAATACACATCGTACCTGATCGTCATGGCCGTGACGTCACCCTTCTGCCATGCAAGATTCACGCCGGTGTCGTTTATGTTTATTGCGTCATCGGCCGGCGTCGGATCCCATGCCGCCACCGTAGCGATTGTAAAGCTCCAGACGTTGCCCGGATACGAGGCGACCGCGTTCGACTCGTCAACCACCCAGTAGTAAGTCGTGCCTCTTTCCAAAGGCGTTTGGGCGAATTCCGGAATAGGATAACAAGGATCATTCTTCCCGACGTAATAGTATGTCTCGTAAAGCGGGTCAGGCGCATAAGGAGAGCTGCCAAGCAGCACGTCACCATTGCGCTCGTTAACGTCGTCGAAATTCTCGCTGAAATACGCCGTGTGCGTTGTTGCGCCGTGACCCTTATCAAACGTCATCGCCATCCAGTGCCCTTCGCCCGAAACGCCGGTCGGCGCCGTTCGCGGGCCGTTCTTAGGACTGGGATTAGTGGCAACATTCACTGGAGTGAGCATATAGGCGACGGCGTCGAGAAATATTGTTGCGCCGTCGGTGTTGAAGTTGTATATCCCGTCTTCATCTTGATCTGCGCCTCCGGCGAAGTGCATACGCTTGCCGCCGGTGGTAAAACCGCCATCATAAAACTCCACGCCGGTCTCCCATTCCGCGATCCATATCCGGTTGTCAGTAGCAGCACGTGTGGCCAGTATTATACCATTGCCCGCATCTGCACTGTCCGTCAATTCAACACCCATACGAGGGGCGGTGTCCAGGATGGCAATCTCGTTGTTCCCGTCGAGGGTGACGCCTGCGAAAATCGGGTGGTCCGGAACTTGGACACGGAGGTTACTGGTGTGACGGTCTTCATCGCTGATGACAATCCAGTCAAGCCTACTGTCTCTCATCTGCTTGGCGTACATATTAATCATCGGCGTCGTGATGTCTTCATTCCATATCTGTCTATCGCCGTTGTAATTGTCGCTATCATCATCGCGACTGAAGATAATCAGGTCGGCGGCCTGGAGTTCGGCAATTTTATTTGCGTTGAGATTTATCCAAGGCTCTGCGTCCTCCACAAACTCGTTCTTGTAAATGACGGTGTAGCCATTGGCCCTGAGCAGATCCACCCAGCCCTGATCGGCTGCAGCACCTGCGACATCACCGTAGGTCTTGTTCTTTGAGACCCAGATGATGGTGGTGGCCTGGGCCGATACGGTCAGACCGAAAGCCAGCACCAATAACATAAAGATCAATTTTCTACACATCACTGTTCTCCTTCAAAAACACTATACGAAATGTTAGTCCAAATGCAGGAATTCTGCTTGTGAACGCATAGAATTGCGGCCGGTTGCCGGTACGTTGCCCGGCTTGTTATGTAGAGCCTCCTGCCGCAATGATGCGTTTTGCATAAAACCAGCTACTCCTCACAGTAATAGACGGCAAAAGCACCACCCAAAGCAAAGTTTTCGTTGCTCGTCCGTTAATTATTATAACAAATCAGCTACTATCACTTCAAGAAAAACTTTTCCGGTGGTCCCCAGATTTCCCGGCGTGGTTGCGAGGCAATACGTAACCTTTGTATTTGTGGGATGTTATGGGAATTGCCCGGGAGAGAATCTCTCCGGCACGGTCGTTACCGAGTCGGCCTTTTCAGGGCAGGCAGGCCGATTTTGCCCCGGCAAACGCACCTTCTGGTTATCGGCAAGACCGCCTCGGAGTGGAATTGGCCGCTAAGATTCTGCCCTTTCGTCTTTTGGCCGGGTCTTCCACCTGCGATGCAGCCACCAGTATTGGGTCGGGTCTTGCCGCACAAACTCCTCGATCGCCTTGCTGTACTCCTGAGTAACCCACTTGAGGGGGTCTTCTTTGTCGGCCCATTCCTCCGGGAAGATGATGCGGTTGACCCCGATTTCAAAGAAAAAGCGATTATCGATTCTCCTGCTGTATCCCACCCCTATTGGAATGTTGTTGGTGATAGCAAGCAGGCCTATGCTCTTGTACGTGCTGGCTTTACGGCCGAAGAAATCCACGAATACACCCTTTCTGCCCGCATCCTGATCGGCAATAAAGCACAGCGTAGCGCCGGTCGAGGCGATTTTTCCCATTAGCACGGCTGCCCCCTTTTTGTCGATTATTCTTTGGCCGGCCTGCTCACGAATGCCGTAGAGGTACCTGCTGATATATTTGTTGTCCAGCGGGCGGGCGATACTGTAAACGTTGAAGCCGAATAGCCCTAACAGATAGCCCATAATCTCGAAGTTGCTGTAGTGGGCGGCTACCATCAGCAGGCCCCGGCCCTCCTGCATCAGCCATTTGGCCCTTTCAACGGTCTTGTACCGCGAGTAATCACGCCAGTTATGTCTCTTTACCAGGCGGGGCACAAACACCAAATCCATCGCCAACATCGCAACATGCTGGAAACTTTGTTTGCCCGTCCGCCATATCCATTCTTCGCTCTTTTGGGGAAAGCTCGCCCGAAGATTCTCCAGCGCCCGCTTTCGGCCGCGATGGTAGTATCTCCATAGCAATCTCCCGAAAAAGCGGGCGATCCTCAAGCTTGTCTCGACGTTAGAGATGTGGACCACGATAGAGAGTATTCGCATACCGAGATAAAGAAGATAATCCTTAACAGGATTATGTTTCTTCTTTTTGTTCTTCTTTGGCGCCTGCTCAGTCATAGCTGTGGATTGTAGGGGCAAAATCGCTGCCGGTCAAGTACTGCGACGGATTCCTGTTGCAAACGGGCAAATAGTCGGGATAATGTTGAGACCCGGGAAGATTACTGTGTCCGGTCGGCTTGCTCGGGAAGGTCTTGGCGGTCCAGGCCTGCAAGCCATCGAAGGGCAAAGCTAAAATATCCAAAGAAAGGATGCGCAGAAATGAAAATATTCATTTGGAGCTCACTGGCGGCGATGCTGCTCTGCTTGTTTTTTGTACAGCCTGGCTGCTCGAAGCCTTTGCGAAGCGGCATCAACGGTTCTGATAATGCTGCTGATAGCATTGGCGAAAGGGCCTCAACTGCGCCAGCTTACGACAGGGCCGTCAGCGCCTCGGCCGGGGGGATTCCCGTTGCTTACGATGTTGACGTTGTGGTTGTCGGCGGAACATCGGGCGGTGTGGCGGCGGCCGTTGAGGCCGCGCAGGAAGGTGCGAAGGTCTTTCTTGCCGCGCAGCGACCGTACCTCGGCGCCGACATCTGCGGCACGTATCGACTGTGGCTCCAACAGGGTGAGGCGCCGACTTCACCGCTTGCCAGAAAGCTCTTTGCCGAGCCGCCCGCCGCGCAGTGGATGCGAAATGCAATTCCATTTACGTACCAGGCCGACAGACCCTCAGCCGGTGTCCATAAAGACACGGCGAGGCCATCGGTCCTGAACGACGGCAAGGCGGCCAGCGCAAGTACTCAGAGCGTTCAGTACGACGGCGATGTCACCATTATCGCCGATTTAGGGCGAGCCCATCGGCTTGAGAAAGTGCGTGTGTTGGCCTATCAGCGTCGTGCCCCCAGCCTTGCCGACGACTTCGAGGTGGACAGCGTGGCAATCTCTCTCAGCAGCGACAAGCAGCAGTGGAAGAAGGTCGCGACCATCAAGAACCAAAGGGCCGGCGAATCCCTCAGTCAGCCGTGGGGACCGATTGAGCTTTCGGCCGCGTTGAGTGACAAAGCTCGATACGTCAGATTTCTCATCAAGAAAAGCAGCGATGTGAATCGAGTACTCTTAGGCGAGATTGTGATTGAGAGCGACCGGCCGGCCGCCGAGTCCGTCAAAGGTCCTCGCACGCCTCCTACGCCGATGCACGTCAAGCGCACGCTGGATGAGGCGCTGCTCGAAGCGGGCGTGGAGTTCCTGTTCGGCTGCTATGCAACTGATGTGCTAACGGACGCTGACGGGAATCTTGCGGGCATCGTAATGGCCAATCGTTCCGGATGCCAGGCCGTCAAGGCCAAAGTCATTATCGACGCCACGCCGCGAGCAAGCGTAGCAAGGATGGCGGGGGCAGCTTTCCAGCCCTATCCATCCGGAGCGCAAACGTTCAAGTATGTTACTGTCGGTGGTGAAATCCGAACCGGCGCGGGGCTCGCAGCGCGGACAATATCCACTCCGCTTTCCACCGGGCGTCAGGCTGTGGAGTACACGCTGACGATACCAATGAAAGACGGCTGCTTTGAATCATTTGCCCGAGCCGAGCAGATTGCCCGTGACAGAACCTGGCATTCCGGGCAGGTTGATGCATCAGAGGTCCCTTTCCAGGTGCCGCCCGATGCGACCAAGGCCAGGAAAGGCCTGGCTGGTGACTGGCCCCGGGCAAAAAAGGTCAGCCTGGATGCCTTCCGGCCTGCCGGCCTCAACCGACTATACGTCCTCGGCGGATGCGCCGATGTCCCGCGGCCTGCTGCCCGGAAGCTGCTTCGACCGCTTGAATTCATGAGGCTTGGTTCGCGAATCGGTTCTGCCGCTGCTGCCCGGGCCAAACGGACAAGCAAGCCGAAAAACGTAGGATTGCCCGCTCACCGAGGGACACTTGTTGCTTCAGGTGACGTTCGCGAAGATTTGAGCGGACTGCGTAACAGGCAGGCCAAACTCGGCTTTGTTACCGCCTCTGAGCGGGCTGTGCCTGTTTTGGGCCGGTACGATGTCGTTGTGATTGGCGGTGGTACCGGCGGCGCACCGGCTGGGATTTCCGCGGCCCGGCAGGGTGCAAAGACTCTTGTCGTGGAATACCTGCATGGGCTTGGGGGCGTCGGGACGATGGGGTATATCAGCAAGTATTACTACGGCTACATCAAGGGCTTTACAGAAGAGATCGACCAAGGTGTCGCGGCCATATCTGCAAGCGGCAAGAATACGAGCCCCGCCTGGAATCCGGAGCTGAAGAAGGAGTGGTACCGCCGGGAATTGCGCAAGGCCGGCGCCGATATCTGGTTCGGAGCAATTGGCTGCGGTGCGTTTGTTGAAAACGGACGCGTCAAAGGTGCCGTGGTTGCCACTCCCGACGGCCGCGGGGTGGTCCTTGCGGATGTACTGATCGACTCGACCGGCAACGCCGACATTGCCATCACCGCCGGTGCTGCGTATGTTTATACCGATGGTACAAGCCCCGCAGTCCAGGGTGCCGGGCTTCCTCCTCGCAGGATGGGCGCCGGATACACTAATACCGACTGGACCTTTATCGACGACTCGGACATCGTTGATGTCTGGCGGGCGTTTGTCGTGGCCAAGAAAAAGTACAAGGACGCCTACGACCTGGGCCAGTTGGTTGACACGCGCGAACGCAGGCGGATCGTCGGTGACTTCGTGATGTTACCTATGGATATCTCCCTCGGACGCACCTACCCCGACACCGTTGTTATCGCCAGGAGCAATTTTGACTCTCACGGCTTCACTGTTCATCCGTTGTTTATGCTCAGGCCGCCGGACAGAAAGGGGATGCTCGTCAACGTCCCTTATCGCTGCCTGCTTCCAAAGGGCCTCGACTGCATTTTGGTTACCGGCTTGGGCGTCAGTGCCCACCGTGACGCGATGCCCGTGATACGTATGCAGCCGGACATCCAGAACCAGGGCTACGCCGCCGGTTTGATAGCGGCGACTACGGCTAAGACGGGCAGACCGCTGCGCGATGTCGATATCAAGGCGATTCAAAAACACCTGGTCGAAAAAGGTAATCTGCCCGAAAATGTCCTGACCGATAGCGATTCATTTCCGTTGTCTCTCGAAGATGTTATCGATGCCGTCGAGCGCGTCGTCAACGATTATGACGGGCTCGAAGTGATCCTCGCCCAGCCAGCCGACGCGATGCCTCGCGTACAAAGGGCTTACAAGACCACCGAAGACGAAAAGGCCAAGCTAACCTACGCCCACATCCTCGGCATGTTCGGCGACCCGACGGGAGCCGAGACTCTACTCAATGCAGTCGGCTCGACCAAGTGGGACAAGGGCTGGAATTATACGGGAATGGGACAATTTGGGCCGAGTATCAGTCCTCTCGACAGTCTTATTATTGCTCTGGGACGCACGCGTGACAAGCGGGCACTAAAGCCTATCGTCGAGAAGGTTGGACAGATTGACGTTGAGAGCGAGTTCTCGCACAGCCGCGCGGTGGCGCTGGCCCTCGAGGCCCTTGGCGACCCTGCCGCTGCAAAGCCCCTCGCCGAGCTTCTGAAAAAGCCGGGCATAATGGGCCACGCCTTTACAGATATCGAAGAAGCCAGAGACAGGACCCCACCGAGTCCCACAGATACAAAGACCAGGAACAACTCGCTGCGGGAGCTCATCTTGGCGCGGGCGCTGTATCGCTGCGGCGATTACCAAGGCCTCGGCGAAAAAATCCTGAAAGACTACGCAAACGACCTTCGAGGCCACTACGCCCGCCACGCCGCCGCCGTGCTCAAGGAGTGAGATTCTTCGCTGCGCTGCGAATGACAAACAGAGATTTTTATGAGGATGGATATGGCTGGTCCGAAGACAGTTTTGAGTTTTGGCGCTCACCCGGATGATGCTGAGTTTATGTGCGCCGGGACGCTGGCGCTGCTTCATGAAAAGGGCTGGCGGATTCATATCTCGACGATGACGCCGGGCGATTGCGGCACGGTGGAATACAGCCGCGAAGAAATCAGCAGGATTCGCAGGGCCGAGGCCGCCAAATCTGCAGCCCTGCTGGACGGAAGCTATCACTGCCTCGAATGTGGTGATGTTTTTATTATGTACGACAGGCGGACGCTGCTCAAGGCCATTGAGTTAGTGCGAAAGGTTCGCCCGACTATCGTCTTTACCTTAAGTCCACAGGATTATATGGTTGACCACGAGACAGCGGCCCGGCTCGCGCAGACGGCGTGCTTTGCCTGCGGGGTTGTGAATATCGAAACCGCCGGCGCCGAGCCGTTCGAGCCGGTACCGTACCTTTACTATATGGATCCCGTGGAGGGAAAAGACAACTTCGGGGCCGCGGTGAAGGCGGGCACGATAGTTGACATAACCGGCGTGATGGACACGAAGGAGCAGATGCTTTGCTGCCACGAAAGTCAGCGCAACTGGCTCTTGAAGCATCACGGGATGGACGATTACCTCCTGATGATGAAGGCCTTTGCCAAAACCAGGGGCGCCGAAGTTGGCTGCGGCTTTGCCGAGGGTTTCAGACAGCACTTAGGCCACGCATATCCGCAGGATAATATACTGAAGTCGGAATTGGGTGATTTAGTTCATGTTGCTTAGTCGCCTACAACTGAAATCTTGTGCAAAATGGCCGCGAAGTATCAATGGCCTTGCAAAATTGAATTTGGGCATATATTATTTGAGGAAATTCGTTTTATAATTTCCTCGAATAATCAGGATAGGTTGATGTTCTATTTGAAAAGGAAAAATCCAACGACCGATTTTTGCTTTTCAAAGTATGCCCAACTTCAATTTTGCAAAACGGGGAAACCAGCCTTTTTGGTTCCGGCTGGTTCGGGTCTGGAGAACAAGGATGGCAAGGAAAATCAGCATGTTGGCGCCGCAGTGGTGGGACTACACGACGCTCGACGATGAGATTCTCAACGATGCAGCCAGGCTTACCGCTGAGGACATGGCCGCACTGAGCCGGGAGGGTTTCAAGGTCGTATTCTACGACACTCTCGAGGGTTTCTATCTCGCCGAGGCACTGGAATACATCGCCGCGTGGAGGCAGGCCACGGCGGACAATCCAGTCGGTATTTGCGGGCCTATCGGGCCGACCGAGCAGCTTCCGCTTGTGGCCCGGATCGTAAATGAATTGAAGCTCGATCTCAGGAACGCACATTTTTGGGGAATGGACGAATGGTATATGGACGGCAAAGAGGTGCCGCGGACGCACGCGTTGTCGTTTGCAAAGGCCGATATGGAGCTTTGCTTCAATCAAATTGATGATGAGCTGAAGATGCCCGAGTCCAACATTCACTTTCCAAAGGCCGATACGACAGAATACATAAGAAGCTGGCAAGGCGTTCGCTGCGCCGTGATGCAGGGCGGCCAGGGTGACATAAAGCACTGGGCGTTCAACGACCCTCTCAAGCGGGAAGGAGACTATGAGAATGAGCCTCCGACGCCCGATGAATATTGCCGGCTTACGACCCGCGTTGTCGATTTGCACCCGGTTACCGTGATGCAGAACGCCAGAACCAGCGGCGGGGGGGTCGTTACCGGCGTGCCGAGACAGGCGATTACGGTCGGCCCCGTCCAGACGTGGAAGGCGGATAAGGTCTCGATCTGGCAGGCGGGCACACACGACAATCCCTTCGGAATGAGATTGACTACCCTTATGATAGGCAAGAAAATCGCCGACAGCTCCGTGCCTATGTCGCTGCTGGCCGGGCATCCAAACGTTCAGTTTAATTTTTACAGACCCGCAATAGGCAAATGCGAAGCGGAAATGCACTGACACAGAAACGCAATTTATACCCCCTGAACGGTTAGGTTTTGTGAAAGCGCAAAATATGGGTGCAGATGTATTGGTTCTGAATACTGCTGTGGCGGATTTGAGAAGGCCGGATTTTGACTTTGTCGATGAG
>JAGMDR010000318.1 GCA_023128595.1 Planctomycetota bacterium
GGCAACACCGCTCCGTTGATAGCAAGGACCGGCCTGAATGTCGCCGTTGGCGTTAACCTCGGCAAGGGGGATTACGACGGCCTCGACGCCCAGGGCAGGTTTTTCTATGACCTGATGACCACAAACGGTATCGATATGTCGCAGACTCACATACACCCGAATCTCCCGACAGGCACCACCTTTATCCACGATACAAGCGGCCAAGATAGAGGCGGCATCGCATATTTTCCCAGCGCGAATGACGATTTTGACTTTGAGATATTCAAGGGGGCCGTCGAGCGGCTGGAGCCGAGAATAGTCTATTATATGTATTCGGGTTTGTCCGATAGGGGCGATGCCAACGGCGGCCGGGATTTGGCCGAATTTATCAAGTGGTGCCGCGCCAAGGGCGCCGTCACAATCGTTGACAGCCACACACTAACGAGTGACCCACACGGGTTGATTAAGGCCGGTACCGCAGTGCAGGAATATCGCCTGCTGGAACCGCTTTTGCCTGAAGTTGATGTGTTCTTTACGTCCTGCGACGAGGCCAAGATGATCGAAAACACCCTTGCTCCGGGGCGAGTCTGGGGCGAGTTTGAAGAGCATCAAAGCAACGTACACTTTCTTGACTTTTTGACCGGCAGATTCTGGCGAAAGGACAGTAGAACAAAGCTGTTCGGCGTTACGGTCAGCGATGGTGCATACGAAAAGCATGTCTGCGACGACGGCGGGGCCGGCGGCCCGAACAAAATCGAATCTCGATTTATGGCTGGGGAGGTGGTCGATCTCGTCGGGGCCGGTGACTCATTCAGGGCGGGACTCTTAACGTACATCGCCGGCAACCTGGATGACTTCAAAAATGGCGCGATGGACTTCGGCGAGGCCGTGCAGATGGGCAATCTGTTTGCCTCACTCTATATAAAGGCGCCGCTTGATGACAGATACGGTAATATCAAAGATTATGCTAAGATGCTAAAAATAGTCCGCAGTGACGTGGCTTATCCGAGTTTCGACGCATTGCAGAAGGCTTTGGGGTAGAACGTTTAGAAAAAGGAAAGGGCAAGCAAATGGCCGCGAAGGACCCAAAATCGAGCTGGCACAACAAAGTCACCAACTATGAACAGGTCGGAGGCATAGAGACCTCTGTTTTGGACAACGGGCCGGGTAAGGGGACTCGGATCGCCTGGGTGAACACCGGGGCCGGCCTGCGATACAAGGTTGTTATCGACAGAGGCCTGGATATCGTCGATGCCTTCTATAATCAATACAGCCTCGCCTGGCTTAGCCACGGCGGCCTGACCGCTCCGCGGCCCGATGCCAGCCGCGGATTGGAGTGGCTGTATTCTTTCGCCGGCGGCCTGCTGACAACCTGCGGCCTGACGCACGTCGGCGGGCCTGAAACCGACGAATTCGGCGAGCGCGGCCTGCACGGGCGCATCAGCAATCTGCCTGGCAGAGTCGAATCGGTCATACAGCCGGCCCTGGCAGCGGGAAAACTAACCACGAGCATAACCGCCGTCGTCAAGCAGTCCCGCGTATTCGGACCGAGCCTCGAACTAAAGCGCACGATATCGAGCACCATCGGCGAGCCTGCTGTCCGCATCCACGACGTAGTGACTAATCTCGGCAATACGCCGGCGCCGCACATGATATTGTACCATTGCAACTACGGCTGGCCGTTGGTCGATGAGGGGACCGAGATCCTCTGCAGGGGAAAATGGGCGTCGCGCGGTATGGATATGGACAACGCCGTATTCAACGCCAGGCGCAATTTCAAAAAGTGCTCGGCGCCAATCGACAGCCACCGCGCCGGCGGCGAGGGCTGCGCTTTTATTAACGTCGCAGCCGATAGAAAGGGTATTTGCACCGTCGGCCTTTACAATCGCAAGCTGGGCCTGGCGCTCGTTATGAAGTATCAAAAGAAGCAATTGCCCTGGCTGAGCAACTGGCAGCACTGGGGCCCCGGCGAGTATGTCACCGCCTTGGAACCCGGCACGAACCCGCCAATCGGCCAGGCTGCAGCCAGGCAGCAGAAAAAGCTGATCCACATCGTGCCGGGAAAAAGCAGGACATACGACCTCGAAATGGCGATCCTGACGGACAAAACTCAAATCAAACGCTTTCTAAAGACCGTGGGTCGCTGACTATGCCAGAGCACGTATTGACCGGTTTCGGATTTGGCCCGATCCAGGCGGGACTCTTTGCCAAGGAAGCATTTCAAAGCGGCAATTTCTCGCGGATAGTCATCGCCGAGATAGACCGCCGGTTCGTTGATGCAGTCAGGGCGAATAATGGAAGCTATTACGTCAATGTCGCCAAAGGCGACTGCATCGAAGCGTTAAAGATTGACAGCGTAGAATTATTCGACCCCAACGTCACAAAGGACAAGCGGCTGCTCATCGAAGTTTTAGCTCAGTCAACGGAAATTGCCACCAGCCTGCCCTCTGTAAGTTTCTACGAATCAGGCGGCGATGATAGCGTTGCCTCGTTGATGGCCGATGGACTAAAGAATAGCCGGGCGAGATCGACAATAATCTACACCGCCGAGAACAACAATCAAGCCGCAGAGATACTAAGAAAGGCCGTTGCCGCCGGAATTGGCGGGTTGTTGCCGACAAAGGTGCAGTTTCTAAACACCGTCATCGGCAAGATGAGCAGGGTCGTTGACGAGGACGGGGAAATCGCACAGTTGAAACTAAAGACCATAGCCCCCGGCATTCAACGCGCCTTTCTGGTCGAGCAGTTCAACCGAATACTGGTCAGCCGAACGCAGCTTGCTGGTTTCACACCCGGCATCGAGGTGTTCATTGAGAAGGACGACCTGCTGCCCTTTGAGGAGGCAAAGCTGTATGGCCATAACGCCATCCATTCGCTGCTTGGCTTTATCGGCGAGGTGAAGGGCTATACGGGGATGACCCAGCTCAAGGACGACCCGGCCGTTATGAAAATTGGCAAAGACGCCTTTCTGACCGAGTGCGGCGCAGCGCTTATAAAAAAACACGCTGCCCTAAGAGATGGCCTGTTTACCGAGCTTGGCTTTAGAGATTATGCCGAGGACCTGCTCGAGCGTATGACCAACCCGCACCTGGCCGATACCGTCGCCAGGGCCGGCCGCGATGTCGTCCGCAAGCTCGGCATTAACGACCGAATATTCGGGACCATGCAATTAGCCCTCGAATACGGCATCGAGCCTAAGAATATGGCCGTAGGGGCCCTCGCAGGTATTGCTGTGCTGATAAAAAAAGCCGAAGAATACAACCTCCCCGACGATTTGCGTCTTGACGATTGGCGTAAATTAGATGTTCCAGAAATAGAAAGAATCCTCAACTGGCTTTGGAACGGTCAAACCTGCAGGTACACTGCGAAACTTATCAAATATGTTCTCGATGCGCGTGAGCATCTCAAAGCACTGATAGGAGAATGATGGCTCCCGGCCAAGGATGTTATCTTTCTCGATTGACGGTTAGTTGTGTGCAGTCTATAATCATACCGGTCATTTTTGAAAGGGACTATTATGGATTTTGAGCAGAACGATAATATGGCCGGGGGTTCGCCGCCGCAGGGACCGCAAGGACCACAGCCGCCGGCGCCGGCGCCGGTTTACGGCCCGGTACAAAGTGCACCGCCAGCAACAAAGCCCAGGAAGCGGCGCGGCTGGCGGATCTTCGTCGGCATTGTATTGGTAATGTCGATCCTGGCGAACATCCTCTTGTTAGTGGTGCTGATGGGCGTGGTCGCTCTTTTTGCGACAGGGACCGGCGGCGTGCTCGTCGAAGAGGTAGTCAGGGAGAGCGCCGCGAAGGACAAAATCGCGATAATTTCGGTTGAAGGCATAATACACGGCCCACTGGCCAACGATGTGTACAACCAGCTTAAGGCCGCCGGGCGCGACTCTCACGTCAAAGGTTTGATTGTTCGCGTGAGTTCGCCGGGCGGTACAATCTCCGGCAGCGACCGAATCTATAATGAAATCCGCAGGTACAAAGCCGAGCACGGCAAGCCGGTCATTGCTTTTATGCGGGGCGTTGCAGCTTCGGGCGGCTACTACACGTCGGTTGCGTGCGAGAAAATCATAGCCGAGCCGACCACCATTACCGGCTCGATCGGCGTGATAAGCTGGTGGCTGGTTGTCCAGGAGCTGCTCGAAGATAAGCTCGGCATCCTGCCGGTCACTATCAAGTCAGGTAAAAGGAAGGATTGGCCCAGCTCCTTCAGAAAGCCGGATCCGGAAGAGCTTAAGTACATCGAGGACAAGATAATAACCCCTGCCTTCAATAGGTTCGTGGATGTCATTGCCGTGGGAAGAAAGGGGACCCTCACCGTAGATCAAATAAGGCGGCTCGCAGACGGCGGCATCTTCGGCGCCGAGGAGGCACGCAAGGAAAAGCTCATCGACGATATCGGCTATTTGGACGATGCGGTGGCCCTCATCAAGAAACTGGCGGGAATCACAGAGGCTCGTGTTGTCGAATACCGCAAGCCGTTTTCCCTGGCCGGCTTTTTGAGCTACCAAAAGCCGAATATCTTGAGTATCGATAGAAACACGCTGTACGAGCTTGGCACGCCGCAGATATTGTACCTCTGGAGCGCATACTGACAGCCGGCGAGGGCAGAGAAATCAACGGCCTGAGATTTGACCTGGAAACGGCTGCATCAGGCCGACTACGTATATTAGTTTGTCAAGACTGAAACTGTGGGTGTCATTGCGAGCACCTCACC
>JAGMDR010000319.1 GCA_023128595.1 Planctomycetota bacterium
TCGAGGGCCGGAGATTGCCACGGCCTTTCAGGCCTCGCAATGACAACCCCCAAAATCAGGCTTGACAAAGTACTAGCGTTCTCTGTGGCCTTCCTGGCCGTTGGGCCTGTGGGTTACAGATTATATTCTTTGATTTTTCGGTATAGTGTTCTTTCTCCGATTCCGAGGCAATTTGCGGGTCAATATAGGAGTCGGTTGGCCCGGGGCTTTGTTTGATTGCCCCCCAGGCGAGGCCTGGAGGCTAAATATGCGTCGCGGTGCGGTGCGACGAGCAACGGGCGATGTTTAGAGGTTATATTCTTTAATTTTTCTGTAGAGGGTTCTTTCACCGATGCCTAAGATTTTTGCGGCTTTTTCACGGTTGCCTCTGGTTTTCGCTAAGGTCTCTGCGATGGCGTGTTTTTCGATCTCGTTTAGCGAGGCGCCGGCCAGGGCGGTGGCAGCGCGGGCGCCGGGGGCGAGTTGGCGGACCTGATGTATCTCGGGCGGGATGTCATGGATGTCGAGCTGCTCGCGGTCGCACATAACGACCATAGTCCTGATGGTGTTGCGGAGCTGGCGGATGTTGCCGGGCCAGTCGTAGTTGGTAAGGGCGGTCATAACGGCCTGCGTGATGCCGGTGACCTTGGAGCCGGTTTCGGCGGCGGCTTCTTTTAGGAAATGTTCGGTGAGCTCGGGGATGTCTTCGGTCCTGTCACGCAGGGCGGGCAGCGAGATATTTACACCTTTGATTCTAAAATACAGGTCCTGCCTGAATCTCTTTTGCTCGATAAGCTGCGTTAGAGACTGGTTGGTTGCGCTGATGATTCGGACGTCAACTGCAACGGCCTTATTAGAGCCGACCGGCATTACGATGCCGTCCTCGACGACGCGGAGCAGCTTGGCCTGCATGTTCAGCGGCATATCCCCGATCTCATCGAGCAAAAGCGTTCCTTTGTCGGCTATCTCGAAGAGTCCTTTTCGGTCTGCGGCAGCGCCGGTAAATGCGCCCTTTATGTGGCCGAAGAGCTCGCTCTCGAGGAGGGTTTCGCTCAGCCCGGCGCAGTTGATCGGGCGAAACTGCCTGGTCCGGCGCGGCGAATTTTCGTGGATCGCCTTTGCAAGAAGCTCCTTACCCGTTCCCGACTCGCCCTCAATCAGAACAGATATGTTAGTCGGCGAGACTCTTCTGAGGACCTCGAATATGCCCTGCATTATTTGATTTGTGCCGGGAACACCTTCGAGTATGAAGTCCGCGGCCGCAACGCGCCTCTGCGCCTCACGGGATTGTGCGGCTGATATCTTGCGGCCGGCCTGGTCCACAAGTGCTCGAAGCTCATCGATATCGATCGGCTTTACCAAGTAGTCGTAGGCCCCCCGCCTTATGGCTTCCTTGCAGGTGTCAATGGTTGCATAAGCGGTTATCAGGATGACTTCGGTGTTGTCATTATGCCTTTTTGCCTCTTCCAGCACGGCCAAGCCGTCTATGTCGCCGCCGAGCTTCAAATCCGTAATTATAATGTCAATCTGCCGGCTGGATACGATCTCCACGGCATCCTTGCCGGTATAGACGGCTATTGCCTTTGCGCACGATTTCTCAAGGGCTTCAACGATACCGTCGGCGTGGTCACGCTCGTCGTCAACAACCAGAATTACGCCTGCCTTTTGACTCAAACTCGCACCTCACGAAAGCTGAAGCGGTAACGCAATGGTAAATAGCGCTCCCTTGCCAAGGTCACTTTCAGCGACAATCGAACCATTATGCGCCTCGATTATTTTCTTTGCCGTGGGCAGTCCGAGCCCGCTGCCGTGCGGCCGGGAAGAATAGTAAGCATCGAAAATATGAGGCAGCTTGTCCGGGGCGATGCCGCTTCCGGTATCGCTGATCCTAATGATCGCATCACTTTTTTGCTGTTCGGTCCTTATCATCAGCTCCCCGCCATCGCCCATAGCCTGTTGTGCGTTGATAAAGAGGTTCAATATCGCTTGTTTTAACATATCCGCATCGATTTTGCAAACGAGGGGAGCACTATTGAGGCCCTGGCGGACGGTTATCTTGTGGGTGTGGGCCTGGGGCGAATAGAAGTCGATCATATCGCCGATAAGCTCGTTGATATCGACTCCGGCCAACTGCAGTTCGGCCCTGTCGATGTAACGGAGGAAGCCATCGAGTATCTGCTCGAGTCTGTCCGTCTCCTTTTGGACGACTGCTATTTTCCTAAGCGCCCTGGCCGAGCCCCGACTTACATCGCCGGGGACCGCTGCCGGAGATTGGCCCGAACCCGCATCCTCCAGGTCCTCGCCGATGAGCTTGAGGTTGATCTTGACTGTGGAGAGCGGGTTTTTGATCTCGTGGGCAAGACCGCCGGTGAGCTTGCTCAATTCCTCAAGCTGCTCGAGATGGTCGTTGTGGCTTCTTCGAATCCTGGAGACTCTTTTGTGCAGAAAAAACACAAGCACCGGCACAACCAGCAACAAAGCAACGAAGAAACCAGCTACGAACTGCTGCATTTGTTATCCCCCTGCCTGTCAATGGCACAAAACAAAGGCCAATACGCGAAGAAGCGAAGGTGCGGACTGCAGTAAACCACCTTTGCCGAGATGATTTATCCAGGCCGGGCCGAAGTTAGCGTCTTCTCCTGTCCCTGCCCCTATTCCTGTCCGGTTGGCCTTCTTGTGGTTTTTCCTGCTGTTGGTCTTGCGATGGACGCTGTTCGGCAAGAGCAGCCTTGCGGGAGAGTTTTAATCTGCCCTGGTCATCGATCAATACCAACTTGACCGGTATCAAATCACCTGATTTGCAAACCTCGTCAACATTTTTGACGTAACCTTCGCTGAGCTCGCTGATGTGGCAGAGACCTTCGACTCCCGGAATTATTTCGACAAAGACCCCAAAGTCTTTGACTGAGACGACCTTTGCCTGCTGATATATCCGTCCTACCTGGGGCGGCTGAGTCATCATTTCGATAATCTCTTTGGCCTTGAAGTGCCCATCGCCGCCAAGACAGCTTATATAAATGGTCCCATCCTCTTCGACCTCGATCGTGGTGTCGGTCTGCTCCTGTATGCCCTTTATGACCTTGCCGCCCGGTCCGATTATCCTGCCGATCAATTCGGGGTCGATCTCGATGCTTATTAGCTTGGGTGCATAGACGCTCAATTCGGGCCTCGGCTCACTGATGACCTCGGTCATAATCTTGAGGATATCCATACGCGCGGTTTTTGCCCGCTGGAGCGCCTCGACCATAATGCCGTGTTCGAGGCCCTCGGCCTTGATATCGAGCTGAATGGCGGTAATGCCGTCCACGGTGCCGGCGACTTTCAAGTCCATATCGCCGTAATGGTCTTCCTCGCCGATGATGTCGGTGAGCAATTCGTGGCGGCCGTTTTCATCGGTGATCATGCCAATAGATATGCCGGCAACGGGCTTGTTGATGGGAACACCTGCGTCCATAAGCGCAAGCGTACCTCCGCAGACAGAGGCCATCGAGCTGGAGCCATTGGACTCTGTGATATCGGAGACGATCCTGATGGTGTAGGCGAACTGGTCGTCTGGCGGCCTGACGGCCACAAGGGCCTTCTCTGCAAGGACGCCGTGGCCAATTTCCCTTCGGCCGGGCCCGCGAATCGGCCGACACTCGCCGACAGAATACGGTGGAAAATTGTAATGGAGCGTGAAATTCTGGGCGTATTCGTCCTGGAGCCCGTCGATGATCTGGGCATCGCGGATTGTGCCGAGGGTAACGGTGACCACCGATTGAGTTTCCCCACGCGTAAACAAGGCTGAGCCGTGAGTTCTGGGCAGAATACCTACTTCACAGGCGATCTGGCGGATGTCGTTGTAGCCTCTGCCGTCGATCCGCTTGCCTTCGGAGAGAAGCTTGCGGACAATGCCCTTTTGAATCTTATCGAGCATGCGTTTTAGCGCAGGCTTTTCACATCTCGGTTCGGGCTTCGGGGCGGTCTGTTCGCCGTTCGCCTCGTCGCCGCAGTATTCGGCGGCGATGGAGTCGAAAAGCTCGTCGATGGCTGTACTTCGCTGCTGCTTATCGGGGATCTGCTTTAGCTCGCGGAGCTTATCGGCAGTCTTCGAGCTGATCTGCGAAAAGAGCTCATCGTCCATTTCTCTAAGTGGGATTTCCTTCTCGACGCCGACCTTTTCGCGAAGCTCTTCAATCATATCGCAGACTACGCCCACGGTTTGATGTGCGGTACTGACGGCCTCAGCGATAACCTCTTCGGACAATTCCTTGGCGCCGACCTCAATCATATTGATGGCCTCTTTTCGTCCGCCGAGAAGCAGATTCAGGTCGCCGGCCTCCAGTTGCTTGTGGGTCGGATTTATGACAAATTGGCCATCTACTCTGCCCAATCTGCAGGCCCCGATAGGTCCGAGGAATGGGATCTTGCTAATGGTCAGGGCTGCGCTGGCGCCTATCATAGCGGGCACATCCGGGTCGTTTTCGCGGTCGGCACTGAGGACGGAGGCATGTACCTGGACTTCCTGGACATAACCCTCTGGAAAGAGCGGGCGAATGGGCCTGTCAATCGTTCTGGCCGTGAGGGTTTCCTTTGTGCTGGGCCTTCCCTCGCGTTTAATGAAGCCGCCGGGGAACTTGCCCGCAGCGCTTTGCTTTTCCCGATATTCAACGGTGAGAGGGAAAAAATCAATGTCTTCAAACCTCGGGGGTGCGGTTGTCGCGGCGACCAAAACGACTGTGTCGGCATACTGGACCAGAACGGCCCCGTGGGCCTGTTTGGCAATTCTGCCGGTTTCGATTGATAGGGTCCTGCCGCCAATTTCTCTTTCTACTCTACATACATCAAACATAAACTACCTCATTAGTAGGTGTGAAGCAGGTTCTCGAAAGCCCCTTTCCACGTTTGGGGTCCCAAGCGTAAGTCCACTATCGGCTGGTTATTTGCGGTTCTGCCCAATCGTGCACATGCGCAGCTCTATTTCCGCAAGCCAAGCCGGGATATGATTTGCTGATAGCGTTTGACGTCCTTACTGCTGACATACTTGAGCAGAGCGGACCTCGTCCCGACCATTTTCAACAAACCGCGTCTGGATGCGTGGTCTTTGCGGTGAGTCTTGAGATGTTCCGTGAGATCGTTAATTCTTTTACTCAACAGTGCAATCTGTACTTCCGGTGACCCGGTATCGCCCTGGTGCGCTTCATAATCGTGGATAATACTTTCCTTTTCCTGCTTCGTCAGCATCTT
>JAGMDR010000032.1 GCA_023128595.1 Planctomycetota bacterium
CCCCAACCTTTGGGACGATACCAATATTTTGGTAGCTTTTTTGGATAAGGAACCTAAAATTAGGAAAGATGGGCGAACGTAAGTTAGAAACCGTGGTGCTTGGTCTGAATGACGACGGTCAGCTTCTGCTGAAGGCGGCGTCGCAGATTGGGGCAATTCGCATTCAAGCGATTGCAGATAAGGATGCTGGTGTAGCGGAGAAATTAGCCGGCGAATATGAGTGCGCGGCCTACGATGATTACAGACAACTGATAACGGCGGTGGATGCTCGGTTGGGGGAGGATGAGCAGCGGTGCCTTCTGGTAGGGGCCAGGATGCACAGTTGCGCCGAGTACGTTCGGATGGCGATGAAGAAGGGGTTTAACGTGCTCAAGCGTGCTCCTGCGGCGCGGGATTTTGAAGAAGCGGCGGAATTAGTGCGGCTTGCCGAAGAAGAAGAGGTTAGGTTCGCGGTTGCGAATCCAAGCCGGTTTGCGGGGAGCTATGCTGGTTTGCGGGAGTTCCTGGAGCAGGGTCGGTTGGAGCAGGTTTTCCTGATAGCGGCTTTCTGCAGTTTTGCAGGTGAGTCTTTTGGAAAGTGGCAGAGCGATCCGAAGCTGGCGGGCGGCGGGGTGCTGCTGCACAACTGTTACAAGATAATCGACCAGATAATGTGGAATTTTCCAATACCTCAGCAGGTTTATTCTCTGACGACGAATCAGGCCCTTGACAAACAGCAGCGGCTTAGTCTGACCGAGGATACGGCAGTTGTGGCGATGAAGTTCTCGGACAGGCTCGTTGGCAACTTGGTGGCGTCCAGCCGAAGCAGTGTTTGGCCGAGGCAAGAGTTTGTGAAGGTTTGCGGGGAAGATAAGATATTAGTGGTTAATGATACTCGTCTGACGGTCCGCGATGCTCAGGGGCAGATCAGCGAGGAATTTGAATACGACAACGATGCACTTGGCTGTATGAAAGAGGTGGTCGAGAACTTTGCTGCGGGCGTGTTGTTGGCTGATGAGCACGAGGTTTGCAGCAGCGGGCGGGAGAACCTGAAGAATATGGCGGTTATCGAATCAGCGTATCTTTCTGCGCGTACGGGGATGCCGGAGGAGCCGGGGAGGATTCTGCAGATGGGACAATTTGAGCCGACGGACGTTGAGGCTGACTTCAAATAGCGGAAAAAAGGGTGTTTGACAAGTTGCGAGAGAAGTAATAAATTATGGCTCAACTGCAAAAAAGTTGGTTGATTAACGCATGATTATAAGAGGATTTATCGCTTTTCGGGCACCAGCATAAGCCGGTAAAAGGGCGGTACCAACAGATACCGCCCCATGCTGTATGCCACCATCAGGGCGCTCGGGTCGCTTCCGGAGCGAGCCCAATCCTCCCTGATGGCCATTGTATCGTACCTGATCATGCTGTTGCCTTAAAGCGTTAAATGCAAAAGAGTAACAGGTGTTATTTCTTATCAGCCCACCAACTTTTTTGCAGTTGAACCTAAATTAGGGGTGTTGTTGCTGAGCAGATTGTAGTTCCGTGATTTTGGAGATTCTGATATGGAAGACAGCAGGAAGAAACCGATTATGATCGTCGTTATCGTGGTGTGTGTGGTTGCGGCAGTTGCAATAACTCTCAGCAGACGGGGCGGTGGCGGCGGGATTGAAGAGATAGCGAGTGACGAGATGATTTGGGTCAAGTGCAACAACCCGGCCTGCAAGGCTGAGTATCGGACCGGGAAAAGGGCATTCTTCGAGGAGAGATCGAAACGCTTCGACCCTTCGGCGGAAACGGTGCCGGCAGTGATTTGCAAAGAGTGCGGCGAGCCAAGCGTTTACGAGGCGGTGAAATGCGCAAATCCGTCTTGCGGGATAGTCTTCTTCAAGGGTGCGTCGGGTCCGGGCGATTATTCAGACCGCTGTCCCAAGTGCAAGCACAGCGCAATGGAAGAGAGCCGCAAGCAGAGGATGAGGGAATCCGGCGGCTAAAGAAGCAGGGGGCAGAAGGCAGAGGAGAGAAGACGGAGAGTCTTCCGGTGTGCCGGGACGACATACGAGATACTGGATGCTCGAGAGCTATTCTCGAATGTTGTGGATGGGATTTTTTCCGGCTCAATAGTGGAGCCGCTTCGCGGGCTGTTCTGATCTTTTCATCAGCCCAGCCTCCAAAGCCAGATTCATCAAGGCGGTGGCATGCAAAACTGTCACATATCCGGCTTCGGCTGGGGGGTGATGACATCAAAACAGCCTCGCCGAAGGCGAGTCCGTACGTCCGTGGCCTGTCGATATTGAGCCGTTCATGATTCGAGCGGCGATCTCCTTGATACCATCTACAAACTTGACTCCTTCAGTAACCTCAGCTATCAGCTTTCTTCCATTGCGCCGGCACCAGCGCCTCTCGGCACACTGCGCCAGTTTCAGTGGTGCGAAGGATCGCACCCTACATGCTTGAGGCGAGATACCAGATACGAATCTAAGCACGGGTGCCTCACGGGGTGAAGGCCCCGGGGGAGATAGTATGCCGAGGAGGCGTTTGATAGAGATCTGAGTGAGATAAATAAGCCGTATTTGCGGGCCGATGGGACGGAGCATACGCATCGGCCCAGCATCCGAAGGCAGATTCGTCGATGTTCTCGTAGTGGAGTGCGCGTGGACATAAGTTTCAAATTGAAGGGACTTGACCACCCCCGATCCCTCGTCGGAGGCGGTTCTGCAACTTTGGGCTTGAGGTTGCCACCCGGGCGGATACCACTCCAAAACGCGTTCAATTTCTGTGATTCGCTTAAGATTCAGTTTGGGTTGTTTAGTTGGTCGAGGACGGCGGCGCGGTATTGCTCTTTTCCGACTTTTGCGTTGGCGAGGTTGAAGTTGCTGTTTTGGATTTTTTGTCTGAGGTAGGCAGCGCGGTTTTCGGGGGCCGGGTGTGTTGAGAGGAATTCGATTGGCCTGTTTTTACTCTGATTGCTGAGGATCTGCATAGTCTCGACCATTGCGTAGGGGTCGTAGCCGGCTGCAACTACATAGTCGAGACCACTCAAATCGGCTTGTTGCTCGTCGCTTCTGCTGTATCGAAGGCCCATAATTTGCTTGGAGAGGTCGGCCACGGTCAAGACTCCGCTGGGGGTATTCTCGGAGGTGACAGCGGAGAGGAGGGCGCTTAGTCCGATCTCTTTACTCATAGCGTTGGCGGAGTCTCTGGCGACGACGTGTACGATTTCGTGTGCCAATATGCCTGCGAGCTGTGCCTCTGTCCGGAGGTTTTCAAGCATGCCTTTGGTGATGAAGATGAATCCGCCGGGCAGTGCGAGGGCGTTGATGGATTTATCCTGGAGGGCGACGAAGTGGTATTCGATATCCGGTTTGTGGCTGATGTGGGCGATGTTTTGACCGACCTGGTTTACGTAGGCCTGTATGTCGGGGTCAGGGATTCTGCCTCCCATTTGCTTTTCGATTTCCGGGGCGTACTTTCGGCCGATCTGGATGTCCTGTTCTTCGGGAATGAGCATGAACTCTTGTTTGCCGGTAATGGGATTGGTTGCACAACCCGCACACAGGCAAAAGACTAACGTCGGTATTAGCAGGTGAGGTTTTCGGGTCATGATTGGGTCCGTAATTTCATGAAATTATGTTTGAAAATCTCAACGATGTCCATTATAAAGTGGGTTTATCTTGTGTGGTAGTGAAAATTATGGGCGACGAAGAATTCTGTCAAAGCTGCTCCCAGAGGCATAATTGCGGAGAGATTTACGGCAAATTGGGGGATGCAAAAGGGCCTTCTGTGACGTTGAGGGTTGTTATTGCTTTTTTGGCGCCGCTGGCGGTCTTTATCGTGTCTTTGGCTGTGCTCGAGAAGGGCGTTGGGCGTGTTACGAAGATTGTGGAGCTGCGGACGGGCGTCGGCTTAGTGGTGGCTGTCACAGTGACCCTCGTTTGGGTATTGATTGCGAGGGTAATAAACAGGCGGATTAGTAAGAATTAGGTAATCAGGGTATCAGTGTAACAGTGTATCGGGGCGTTTTTTGGCAATGGAAGTTCGAGTCAAGGGGAGATTTTCTTTTCGTGGCGGGGTGCATCCTCCGGAGAAGAAGGGGCTTAGCTGTGAGAGCTCAATCCAAGCTGGTCCGGCGGTTAAGGAAGTTGCGATACTGCTGAGTCAGCATATAGGTGCAGCGTGCCGGCCGTTAGTTGAAAAGGGTGCGGAGGTTCAGGCGGGGCAGAAGATCGGCGATTGTGACGCGTTTGTATCGGCTCCGGTTCATTCGCCGGTTGCGGGTAAGGTTAAAGAGGTCGGGCTGCGTTCGCACGCGGTCTTAGGGCGAAGCCCGGCGGTGGTGATACAGGCGGAGGTGGAGGCGCAGCCAACACGGCCATCGTGGGAGGTGAACGGCGATTTCGATGAAGGCAAGTATTCATCGGAGCAGATATGCGAGGCGGTTCGGGAGGCGGGTATTGTGGGTATGGGGGGGGCGGGGTTCCCGACGCGGGTGAAGATAGAGCCGAATCCGCGGATGCCGAAAGAGACGATGATTATTAACGGGTGCGAGTGCGAGCCTTATATTACGTGCGACTACCGGATGATGTTAGAGCGGACGGGGCAGATTGTTGCGGGTGTTAAGCTTGCGCGTCGGGCGTCGGGGTGTTCGCGGGTGATTATCGCTATCGAAGATAATAAGCCGGCGGCGATAGAGGCTATGAGTGCGGCGGTGCGGGCGTCGGCGAAGGGCGACAATATTGAAGTAGTTGCAGTCAAGACGAAATATCCGCAGGGTGGGGAACGACAGCTTATAGAGGCGGTTTTGAAGAAGAATGTTCCGACGGGGGGTATTCCTCCGATGATTGGAGTTCTGGTGCTGAATGTTGCTACTACGGCGGCGATTGCGGATGCGGTGGTTAATAAGCGGCCGCTGACGCATCGGGTTGTTACGGTGAGCGGGGAGGTGATTGCCAGGCCGGGCAATTACTACGTTGCGATAGGGACAGCGGTGGGGGACTTGATGGAGTTCTGCGGGCCGGTGACGCAGAAATCGGCGAAGGTTGTGCTCGGCGGGCCGATGATGGGATTGGCGATTGCGGATTTGCAGATGCCTATTACGAAGGCGAGCGGTGCGATAACGGTGTTGACAAAGGGGCAGATCGGCAGGGCGAAGTTTGCGAGGCGGCAGACGGCTTGTATTCGGTGTGGGCGGTGCCTGGAGGTGTGCCCGGAGAACCTGAACCCGACTCGGATCGCGCATGCGGTCAAGAGCAACCTTCTGGATTTAGCGGAGAGCTATTATATCAATGCGTGTACGGAGTGCGGGTGCTGCAGCTATGTTTGCCCGGCCAATATAGAGGTTACGGGATATATCAAGACGGGGAAGATTTTTCTTGCGAGGCAGAAGAAGAAGATGCCGCAGTGAAAAAAGAGCCACAGGGAGCACAGAGAAAGAGGTAGGCACGAAGACACAAAGGCAGAAAGAAAAGACGAGAAGAATTGGAATTGGATTCCCGCTTTCGCGGGAATGACAAGTGGTTTCGCGGGAATGACGGTGTGTAAGGGAAAGGATAGATGCTTAAGGATATAACGGTTTCTTTTTCGCCGCATATCAGTAAGCCGCTTTCTACCCGGAGCGTGATGGTTGATGTGATCATCGGGTTGGCTCCGGCGATGGCGGCGGCGGGCTATTATTTCCGGATGCGCGCGCTTATCCTAATTGCGACGTGCGTGATTGCGTGCGCTGCGACGGAGTGGGTTTGTAATTTGATCCGGAAGAAGCCGTGCTCTCTGGGGGACTTTAGTGCGGTTGTTACGGGGATTATCCTTGCGTTGTCGCTTCCGCCGAGGCTGCCGATCTGGACGGCAGTTGTCGGGAGCGTTTTTTGCATAGCGATTGGCAAGATGGTTTTCGGGGGGCTGGGGGCGAATATATTTAACCCTGCGATGGTTGGCCGGACTTTTCTGGCGGTTTCGTTTGGGGCGCTTATGACGACGTGGACCGTTCCTGCGACGCTGGATGCGAACATGTCGAAGGTTGCTCCAGAGAATATTCTGGTTTCCGATAGGAGCGAATTTCGGACACAGGCGACGCCGTTGGCGTGGAGCAAAATGGCTATAAAGAATAAGTTAGGGGCCGATACGTATAGCGAAGCGAACTTCAGGGGGACGATTACCGGCGAAGTCGGCGGCTGCTTGGGCGAGACGAGCGCGATTGCCTTATTGATCGGGGGGATTTATCTGCTGATAAGACGGACGATAAACTTTCATATTCCGCTTGCTGTTCTGATTTCTGCTTTTATCTTTGGGGCGATTCCTTACGCGTTGGACTCCGAGATTCACACGGAGCCGACATTCGCTATTCTTGATTCAGGTAGGTATGTTCAGCCGTTCTTCCACCTGACCAGCGGCGGGCTGCTTTTGTGCGCGTTTTTTATTGCGACGGACCCAGTGACGGCGCCTTTGACGCGGCGTGGGATGTGGATTTTCGGGATCGGCGTCGGGTTTTTGACGATGCTGATACGAATTGTCGGCGGGTATCCGGAAGGCGTGATGTTCTCTATTCTCTTGATGAACGGCGTGACGCCTTTGATTGACAGGTTGTGTAAGAGAATTCCGGCGGGAGGGAAGCCGGTTGTTAGTTGATGTTAGCAAGGAATAGGTTTTGGGTATGGATAAGGTTAGGCATTTTGTTGAGCAGAGCTGGTTGTTGATTGTTTCGGCGTTTTTCTTTGGGCTGCTTTTGGCGGGGACCGACTACGCTTTGGCGCCGACGATCAGGCAGAACCGGATAGATAAGCTCAACCGGCTGGCGAAGGGTTTGTTAGCGGAGGCCGAGCATTTCATCGAGGTGGAGGAGAAGATCGAGATCGAGTCCGGCAAGGGCAAGAGCAAGGAGGAGATTACGATTTACAAGGCCGTGGGGGAAGGCGAGCAGTGCGTGGGGTGGAGCTTCTCAGTGGGAGGGCCGGGGTTTCAGGGGACGATTTATCTTGTTGTGGGTGTTGATGCGGGTTTTGAAAAGCTGGCGGGCTACCGTGTTCTGTCGAGCACCGAGACGCCGGGGTTTGGCGACAAGATAAAGTACGATTACTTCCGGGAGCAGTTCGAGGGTGCACCGGTGGGAGAGTTAAAGCTTGTTTCGACCGGCAAGCCCGAGAAGATCGATTCTGAGATTGTTGCCATAAGCGGGGCTACGATAAGCAGTGAGGCGGTGGTTGCGATAATGAATGATTCGGTGTTGCAGGTAAAAGAGCGGATGCGAAAGAAGGGGCTAATTGACAATGGCAGATAAAGCGCGAGGTTCAAGTGATTTGTATAAGGAGACGCTGTTGGCCGGGTTGTGGCGTGAGAATCCGGTTTTTCGGTTGCTGTTGGGGATGTGCCCGACGTTGGCGGTGACGGCAGCGGTGAAGCCTGCGCTGACTATGGGGTGCTGTGTTATTTTTGTGCTGCTTTGCAGTAATATCATTGTGAGCCTTATGCGGAACCTTCTGAAGCCGCACCTGCGGATATTGATGTTTACGCTGACGATAGCGACGTTTGTTACGATAGCAGATTTGTTTCTGCGGGCGTATTTTCCGGACATGAGCGAAACACTTGGGCCATACGTGCCATTGATTATCGTCAATTGCATTATTATCTGCCGGGCGGAGGCTTGTGCGAGCAAGAACGGGCTTGCGGTCAGTATTATCGATGCGGTTGGGATGGGCGTGGGCTTTACGGGTACGCTGTGCGTTCTGGCCGGCGTTCGGGAGGTGCTGGCGACGGGGATGATATTCGAGGTTCCTGTGATGCCGGGTGCGTTTGTTCCGTGGGCGGCGATGGGGATGCCGGTCGGGGCGTTTATAACTCTTGGGCTTATGTTGGGACTGGTGAACTTGACGAGTAAGGGGCGAGCTTAGGGAGTAAGGTTTATGGATACGGTTAATGCGTTGATTCTGGCGTTTATATCCATAGTGATCGTCAATAACTTGGTGTTCACAAAGTTTCTGGGTATATGTCCGTATCTTGGTGTGTCGGGCAGGATCGATATGGCGTTCGGTATGGGTATGGCGGTGACGTTCGTGGTGACGCTGAGCGGGACGCTGACGTATATGATTAACAACTGGATACTGATGAGGCTCGGCCTGGATGTTGCGCGGTACGTCTGCTTTATATTGGTGATAGCCGGGGCGGTACAGCTTGTTGAGATGTATATCAGGAAGTTTTTTCCTTCGCTGTATGAGAGCTTTGGGATATTTCTGCCGCTGATAACGACGAACTGTGCGATATTGGGTTTGTGCCTATTTCTCGATTTGTGGGGGGTGGGGAGTTTGCTTGAGGCAGTGGTTCTGAGTTTCGGCGCGGGGGTTGGGTTTACGATGGCGATTTGCATTATGGCGGGGATTCGGGAGAATCTGAAGATGGCGGATGTTCCCGAGTGTTTGAAGGGCGCGCCGATTACGCTGATTACGGCGGGCCTGCTTGCTCTGGCGTTTATGGGTTTTGCTGGAATGATAAGATGATAGTCTCGTATTGCGTATCTCGTATTGCGTATCTCTTATTTTTTGTTGCGAGTGCCGCTCCTGGTGAGGGGGTTGGTAAAATATTGCTTGCCGGTGCGATGATGCTTGGGCTGGGGACGGGGTTTGCGGTGGTGCTTTTGATTGCGAGCAAGAAGCTGAAGGTTGAGGTTGACCCTAAGATAGAGCAGATCCACGCGGCGCTGCCGAATCTGGACTGCGGCGCGTGCGGGTTTGCGGGGTGCGGTTCGTATGCCAAGGCGGTTCTGGATGATCCGGAGCTGTTAGGCAAGTGTGCGCCGGGTGGGTCGGAAGTGCTGGACGCGATTGCGAGCATATTGAACCTGCAGGTGAGCGATTCGGGGCCTGCGAAGCGGCCTATTGTGCACTGCAGGTCTCGCAGGGACCAGAGGACTTTTCACGCGGAGTACTACGGCATACCGAGCTGTACGGCTGCGAATGCGCTGGCTAATGCGCAGGCGTGCAAGTTCGGCTGTCTGGGGTTCGGGGATTGTACGAGGGCGTGTAAGTTCGATGCGCTGCACGTTGTTGAGGGTCTGGCTACGGTCGATTACGATAAGTGTACGGGGTGTACGGCCTGCTCAAAGGCGTGTCCGCGGGGTCTGATTGAGATGGTGCCCTTTGGTCAGGAGAATATGATGACCGTTGCGTGCAATAGTATCGAGACGGGCAAGGCGGCGCGGTCGATGTGCAAGGTTGGGTGTATCGGGTGCGGAGTGTGTGCCAAGCAGACGGATCAATTCATCGTCGAGGATAATCTGGCCCGGCTGGATTACACCAGGTACGAGCCGAGTGAGGCGGCCGAGAAGGCGATGCAGAAATGTCCGACTGGGGTGATTGTCTATCGCGGGCCCACGGCGCCGGAACCTCGGCAGCCGAAAGAGAAGCCTGCTGCTGTGGCTGAAGCCAAGAAGGGTGATTGAGCAATCGTTCATTTGTTTTTGCGAGCTGACTGGTAGGTTCAATGCTATTTACCATGCCCAAGCCCTTGGGGCTTGAGAATAGCAGGCGGGCGGCGGTTATTATTGCGTCGCCGTTCCGGCGACTGCTAAACGCGGTGAGGGGGAAGCTTGTGTGTAAGCTCGTGAGTTAGAGACTACTTTTTTATGAAGGCGTCTGCGGCGGAGGTTTTTGTTATTTTGTAGGTTGGGTGGGGGGAGATTAGGATTGCCTCGGTTTCTGGGATTTTTTCGATAAGTGCGAGTCCTCTTTTGGGTCCCATTACTGTTACTGCGGTTGCGAGGGCGTCGGCGTCGGTAGCGTTTTGTGCGATGACGGTGACGCTTGAGAGGCCTTGGGCGCTTTTTCCGGTTTGGCGGTTAATGATGTGGGAGTGCCTTTTTCCTTCGATTATTGCGAACTGCTGATAATCGCCGCTTGTGGTGACGGTGGCGTTTGAGACCTGCAGCTTCAAGAGGAGGCCAGAGCCGCCCACGTCGTCAATATTGGGGTCCTGGAGTCCGACGAGCCATTTTTTTCTGCCTTTCGGTGGTGTGCCGAAGCATCGAACGTCGCCGCCGAGGTCGATCATTGCGCCGATTGCGCCGCGGCGCTGCATAGCTCGAATAGCCTTATCGACGGCGTAGCCTTTAGCTATGCCGCCGAGGTCCAGGCTCATACCTTCGACGGTGAATCGCACAGTTCTGTTTTGGTCGTTGAGTTTGAGCTTTTCGAATCCGACTTTGGTCTTGGCGCGGGCGATTTGCTCGGGGGTGGGGGCGATGCCTTCGGTTTTGGCGGTGCGGAAGAGCTGGACGAGGGGGCCGACGGTGATATCGAATGCGCCGTCGGTTAGTTTGCTGAACTCGATGCTTCTTTGGAGGACGTCGAATGTCGATTCGCCCACTTCGACGGGGTGGTCGAATGCATCGGCGTTGACTCGGCTGATTTCGGAGTCCTCCTTGAAGTTACTCATAAGGTCGTCAACGTTGTGGATTTGGTGGAGGGCGGCCTCGATAGATTTGGCGGCGGTGTTTGCATCGGGGGCGATGGCGACGATGCGGGCGAAGGTTCCCATAACCATGCGAACGCCGCTGTCGAGCTGGACGGGGCCGCGGGTGCGGAGAGAGGAATAGAGCACAACAATTAGGAGAACGACAATCACTACAATGACGGGGTGGCTGATTTTCTTATTCATAGGATACCTTTTGCGAGGCATAGACGCATTTAGACAGCCTTATTAGACAGGGACTGAGATGGATTTGCACTGTTTTTTTGGCTGTTGCGGATAATGGGTAGGTGCATTCGGGGTCTCGGACAGAGGCAGGGTGTGAATTTTGTTTCCGGCGG
>JAGMDR010000320.1 GCA_023128595.1 Planctomycetota bacterium
TGATCGACACCGACCGCAGTGAAGTAATCTACACCGGCGGCGGCCACTCGGGTTACTCCGGTAACGATTTCGCCCGCTACAGCATCAAGGAGAATCGTTGGAGTCTCGACTTTCCACCCCGGTTCCCACCCTTTCTGGAGAGTACCAACGCGGGTATTTTCGGCTGGAGCTACGGAATGTGCCCCTTCAGCCAACACACGTACCTCTGGTACTGCTACGATCCATTATCAAAAACAGTAGTTTATCTGGCCCGCCCATCACTCTTCGACGGACTGGATGTTTGCATCGAGGATGATCCCGACAGCGTGTTCACCTATACCGCCAAAAAGCATGGCTACGCCAGCTGGATTTATGACTCAGAGCGCAAGACGATGCACAAGCCCGGTTTTGGCAGGCAATTCGCCAATCCATGGCACCTGTCGCTGGTCGGTACACCGCGGGGCGTGTATGCAATGTGCAACAATAAGCTCTACCACGGGGCCGTAACTCGCCAAACCGGCCGCGTAGAATGGCGATTAGTTGACCCCGATTTCCCAAAGCCGCGCAAAACCATCAAATACCACTACGAGTTTCAGCCGATCATTCACGACACCAGAGATGACCGACTGATCCAGTTCAAAGGCGACAACAGCAGTGTTGATGTCTATGCACGCCCATTGGACCCCGACGGCAAATGGCAACAGCTCGACACCAAAGGCTCGGCCGCTATCGGTCGCGAAGCAGTCTATGTCCCCCGATACCAGACGGTGCTATGGCTGGCCGACAAGCAACTTTTCGCCCTTGATTGCCAGACTATGTGTATGGCGCAAGTGGATATCGAGCTGCCCAAGGGCCTTTACACCCACGAGTGCGCCATGATCTACGACCCCACATACGATGTGTGCGTAGCGCTGATACCCAGCCGATTCAGCGGACCTTTACAGACATTCTTATATCGCTTCGACCCTGCCTCGGCAAGCTACCGGTAGTCCCGGACGACTCTGTGCGACGAAGGCACGGCTCTTGCTGCCGCCAGCGATAGTCTGTAAGATTATACTCGTTTTTGGCGTGTGCTTGCTAAGGAGAACACTGTATGACCAAAGCCGTGAATCTCGTTCTTGCGCTCTTAGCGTCAGCCTTGGCTCCGGTTGGCGCTTCCGCTGACACGAACAGAGATATTGTTACTCTTACGATGACCGAGCGAGCCGGAGTTGAACGCAGGGCGGAGTGGATCACGATAGGTGTACCGTTGCCTAAGGGCCTTGTGAAGTCGACAGATGAGCTTTATCTCAGGCAGAATGGCGGGACGGTGCCTTGTGAAGTGCTTGCGGTGAACAAATGGTGGGACGACGGCACTTTGCGCTGGGTGCACCTGATTTTTCAAAGCGACTGCCCCGCAAACGGTAAGGCACTTGTTACACTGGTTGGCGCAAGTGCAACTCCACGTCCAAAAGATTTAGTCACCGTAACAGACAAGCCCGACCGTTTCGTGGTGGACACCGGTGCGATTACCTTCGAAGTGCGGAAAAAAGGCTTCAACATAATAGATGTTGTGAAAATCCAAGATGAGGTGATCATTAATTCCCATAACCGCGGCCTATACGTCCTCGTTGAAGAAAACGAATATTGTGCGGCGCTTGATCAGGATGTCACAGTGACACTGGAAGAGAAAGGGCCTTTGCACGTAGTGCTTCGAGCCACCGGCTCGTTCAAGAATTCAAAGGGCCAGAGAAAATTCGATTTCGATTGCCGTCTCTATGCCTATGCCGGAAGTCCGGAAGTGCGTGTAGTTGTGACCATCATTAATCGCCAGGGCAAGGATGCTGATTACATTCCGCTCAGTGCTTTGATACTCGAATTACCCTCGGCAATCCACTCTGGGGACTGCCTCTTCGGTAGTGAAAATGGAGGGACAAAGCGAGGGAGCCTCTCTGACAAACCTGAGGCATACATATACCAGGTGTCATCCACTGAGCATGTCTTTGGGGGTGCGGTGGAAGGTAGGGGCCCGGGTAAACAGACAAAGCCGAATACGATCGGATGGGGGTATCTATGGGGCGAAAACAAGGGTATCGGCATCGGTATAAGGTGGTTCTGGCAGATGCATCCCAAGTCCATAGAGTTCAAGAGTGACGGAATGGCCCGGGCGGGTCTGTATCCCGAACGGTATGACAAGCTTCTGAGGATCTATACCGGCGTTGCCCGCACACACGAGCTACGACTTTGCTTCGGCAAAGAAGGCCCGGATATTGCGAAACTAAAGAGCATGTTTGCATCCCTCCAACAACCACTTCGACCCTTTGCGCCCCCGAGTTGGTACTGCCGACACACAAAAGCGCTCGGGGATTACTGCGAGGCCGGCGGAATGGAGCTCTACGGATCTTTTGCTGAGAATGTTGTGGGTTTTGACCGAGCGTTCGAATCGGCGAATAGGCGGTGCCAGGCATTTCGAGATTCGCGAACCATAAGAGGGGTCAAGACTGATTCTTATGGACTCCTGGGATTTGGCGATGGAGTCCACTATGTGTGGACACAAGGTGTTGATGTTCCGGAGAATATCGCGTGGGATGGTAACTATTACGGTTATCCCCACATGATGTGCATCCAGTTCATGCGAACCGGCAACCTCGGATACTTCGACAACTTCGAGGCTCATGCCCTGCACGTAGCAGATGTGCATGTCGTGCACCATTCGGAGAAGACCCACCTGACAGGTGGCTGCCGGTATTGTCCGCCAACCGACCACGTACGTATAGATCCCACCGACTGGAATGACTATAAGACTGCCAAGGTCTACGTTTCAGACCTGTTCAACCACCACAAGATAGCTGGAGTTATAGACCGCTGGTACTTTTTGAGGGATTACCGCTGCTTTGACGTAGCCAGCATGGTCTTGGATTATTGCTACCGGTGGAAGTACGGCGATAACGATTACGGACAGCCCCGTGGGCCGGGCATGATTATGGACTTCTGCTACCAGGGATATATGCTGACCGGTGATAAGAGATGGATACAGCGTGCCGCCAACGTCCTGCGCGTACACAAAGGCCGAGATCTGAAGCTGAGCTTCCAAGCCGGCATATTCCTTGAGGGGATGCGCAGATATTACGAAATGTCCGCAGACGAGGAGGCTCTTGCTTATATCAAGGATTCGGTCGATCGCCTCATCGACACGGGCAAGAAAGGCGGAGTTACAGCGCAGGCCCACAGCTTCATATATCTCAAAACCAGAGATGAGAAGTACCTCATTGCTGCTCTGGACAATCTGCCACAGAGCGGCCGATTCGGCAATCCATGGAAGGAGTTCGCACTAAGCATGAGGAACGCTGCCATGTGTGTCAGTGACCTGCATCATGCTGCCGAGATGGACCGATAGAAGCGCGCTATCTTGATGTGAAACGCCAGGTGCCTTAAAATACAAGACCTATAGCCTGGCCAACGAGACAAACAAGGTGCAAGATGCGAACACTGTCCAAGTTAGGAATCATAATAAGTTTGTTGCCCCAAATCCTTTGCGCCAGTGAGGCGTCCAAAACAAATTTCACATTCAGCAGGTTTTACGTCGACCGAGACTACGGGGGCAACGGTAAGCCTGGTTATGTTCGAGCCGGGGACAGGGATGGTGATGGGGACGTGGATATTGTGGCCGGTGGTGGCAGAGCGTTATTTGTATATGAAAATGATGGCACACCGAATAGGCAGGATTGGATATGCCATGGTAATTTAGACAGCACCGGCAAAATGGGTTTGAACGGGGCTTGCTTGCATGATGTGGACGGTGATGGTGATCTCGATGTAATCGGCGCGAAATATCGCAGCGACCTTGGCTGGTGGGAGAACCCCGGTCGGCTGAGCAAACACGTTTGGGACTATCATAAACTAAGCAGCGCGAATGGATTTCTGCACGATCTGATATGCGCCGATCTGGATGGCGACGGCAAAGCAAATGAGTTCATCGCCACCTTGAACAGCGGCGGCTACTGGTCATCAGACATTGCTATCAAGTGGTTTAGACCCTCCGGCACCCTTACGCAGTTGTGGGAAAGCCATACTGTTGAGAGTAAGCGTAATGAAGGCCGCTCACATTGTCACGCTGGTCTGGACACCGGGGATGTCAACAGAGACGGGAACGTGGATATCGCTTTCAGCAACGGCTGGTACGAAGCCCCTAATGAACCAAGCGGCAACTGGATCTGGCATGAGGTAACCTCCACATACGGCGTTTCGAATGCTCTTTTGCGAGATCTGGATAGCGATGGAGACCTGGACCTGATTGTCAGTGCCGGTCACCACGGGAAAGGTGTCTTCTGGTTCGAGTGCCCGGTCGATCCAAAATCCACCAACTGGGTCGAACATGAAGTGGATAGTTCGATTGTCCATCCGGAGGGCCTTGCAGTACTTGACCTTGACTTTGATGGTGACTATGACATTGTAACGTGTGATCTGGACTTCGACCACTGGACTGAGCAAGTGCATCACGTCTATGTCTATGAGAACACGGGAAACAAGTCTTCTCCTTCCTGGAGCAAGAGAAACATAAGCGGCGACAGCTATGCAAGTCACAAGTTGCAGCTGTCGGATATTAACAAAGATGGGCGGCTGGATATAATCAGTGAAGGATGCGGACACAAGATCATTAGTTACTATGAGAATCGAAGCAGCCTCCGGTCGACTGGTCAGGCCGAACTGTCGTCAACAGACAAGAAGTATGTCGGAACGATCCGAAATGATACCGTTTGGCGAGACACCAGTGGCAATGAAATCTGGTGTAATGGCGGACATATGATAAGGCAAGGGGATATCTTCTACTGGGTAGGCTATGAGACCAAGCCTCGGATGGGTTTTAGGAACATCAAGCTGTATTCCTCTACCAACCTGGCGGACTGGAAATTCGAGAACAATATCCTCAGACGAGAAGGCCCATTGTCTATCCTTGGCTGGGCCGGGCGACCGGGCTTGCTCCACAACAAAGCAACTAAGAAATACGTTGTGATCATTGAAGCCGATTCTCGACAGTGGGAACGACACAAGGTCGGCTTTGCCTGCTGTGACACCATAAACGGTGATTATCAATTCGTCCGATACGTGTACCCTGAAGGACAGCGTTCAACGGGCGACCAGTCTGTTTATCAAGAAGGTGAAGATGGCTACCTTGTTTGCACTCTCGATAAACTAATCAATGGCAAGCGATACCTTAATCAGTCTCTAGCGATATTCAAACTGACACCTGATTTCCTTAACATTGAGAAGAAGGTCTATGAGGGATTCGATAACGTCAACGGTAATCCATCCGTATATCCACGCCATCACACCGGAAGGGAAGCCTCCCATATCATCAAAGTCAAAGGTGTTTACTACTGGTTCTCATCAGGGCTGGAGGGATGGAACTCTACCCAAACGAAATATGCCACTTCTACCTCTCTGTCGGGTCCATGGTCCACTCTAAAGGCGCTTCCCACCGAGCCGATCTCTAACGATTCCTTCAATACACAACACGATTTCGTGATTCCAGTAATTGGCAACCAAGCAACAACCTATGTGTACGTAGGGGATAGATACAGCCAGCATCACGGTAAGGGAATCGGCCGAAACGTATTCCTGCCGTTAGTCTGGGAAGGTAGCGAGCCAACACTCAAATGGCGCAAGACGTGGAGAATTGACACTGCCACAGGGCGCCATTATAAGGAAGATAACGCATTGCCGCGAATGAAGTAATATGCAGATTACCGGCTCCAGAGAGGAATAGATAACAATGAACGAGATACGGATATGTTTTACCAGAATTGTGACGGCCGTGGCTGTAACGCCGTTGATCACGCTGACCATGTTTGCTCCAGCGTACTCGCAGCAGAAACTAGTTGCCGGCTTTGAAATAGGGCCGCAAATGGACAAGATCGTACCGAAGCGATTTATTATCGATCCTCCCACAATAGAGAATCTGGGCTTCCGGTGGTATATTGAGGGTGACAGCAATCGGAACGCCTCGGTCGCCGTTGCTTTCAGGAAAAAGGGGCAGACGCGGTGGAAGAAGGCTCTGCCAATGCTGCGTGTTCATCACGAGGTGGTAAACCAGCGATACGGGCCGTACCGTGCAGGCAACATGTTCGCCGGCAGTGTGTTGTTCCTGGAACCGGCTACGGCATATGAAGTGCGATTCAGCATGTCCGATCCGGACGGTGGCGCGCCGGCAGAGCCTAAGATTGTCACCGCTGCGACGCGAGCCGAACCCAAGGCTTTCGAAGGCGGGCGAACGATAAAGACCACTGCACAGAAGGGGCTTATGGCTGCCACTGAAGAAGTGGAGCCCGGCGATGTGATTCTACTGCAAGCGGGCATCTATAAGGGGCCGTTTGAACTGAGGAAATCTGGCACAGCCAAAAAACCTATCGTTTTTTGCGGTCCAGCCGATGGCGAGGCAATTTTAGAAGGCCAAGGAGTCAGCAGCAAATCAAGGATTGTGACGCTCAACGGAACGCACCACGTTCATTTTGAAAGACTGACCTTTCGCAACGCCCATATGGCTATCTACGCTGCAAAACCGGGCGGTTCCCAGGGCCTTGTCGTCCGTGGATGCAGGATTCACGAAGTGGTATACGGGATTAACACCGGCTGCGAGAATTCCAGGGACTGGTACATCTCGGACAACGAGATCGTCGGCATCAATAAAACGTGGTATCCCCGACCATCTAAGACATATATGAGTCCCGGCCACACAGGTATCAACGTCTACGGACGCGGTCATGTGATATGTTACAACCGCATCACGAGATTCAGCGATTCAGCTGCGATCTATAATTTCGGCCCACCGGTAGCTGATATAATGAAGCATTGCGTTAATATCGACTTCTACAACAACGACCTTTCCTGGGCGCAGGACGACACATTCGAGGCAGACTACGGCTGCCACAACGTGCGGTTTTATCACAACCGTTGCTATAACGCGCACACGGGCATGTCCACTCAACCGTTCTACGGTGGCCCTGTCTACCTGATCCGCAACGAACTGTATGCAATCACCAGTCTCAGCTATAAGCTGAACAATTATCCTGCCGGAATCGAGGCATACAACAACACATCATGTTGTGCGGGACGAGGTTTCCGTCCACCGGCTATCTGGCAAAACGGTCACTTCAGAAACAACCTTTTCATGGGCGGCGAGGGATACGCGATGGAGTCCGGCTCGCCAACGGCCTACAGCACGATGGATTACAACGCTTACCGTCGCAACGAGCCCGATCGGCTACTCAAGTGGACAAGCCACAATGGAAATGTCGGCAGATACCAGTCGATTGAAGAGTTCTTCAAGGCCACGGGACTCGAGGAGCACGGCATCCTGGCAGACTATGACATCTTTGTCAACGCCAAGTCGCCGGAAAAGGGAAGGACTTTTGGACCCGGAGATTACAACCTGCGGCTGAAGAAAAACGCTAATGTAGTCGATGCCGGCACTGCCCTGCCGCAAATCACTGTAGATTTCGCCGGAAAAGCACCGGACCTAGGCTGCTACGAACTCGGCCAGGAACCTCCGCATTATGGACCTCGGCAGTTCTGAAAGGGACCGAGGGCGAAGATGCCTTATCTAATGTGCGTCAGGTTAAACTGGTTCGTTTCTGATACGGTATCGAGTCTATCTCGAAAATTCAAATAGAATTCTTATCACCTACTTATCCTTGCGCACCGTCAGAGGTACTGGAATCCTCAAGAATTTTATTGTCCCCTCATCGTAGTCACTCCAGGCGAGCGGGATGAAGTTCATGGGAGCATAGGGCGGAACCGAGAAGCCCGCAAGCGAGCGATATTCATCAATAGTGAATTCAGGGGTGATATCCACAGGGCCTTCCCATCGGCCGCTCGGCAGACGCTGGAGACAGCGGAGGATTGCGCGACGCTGCCAACGGATGCCCTTCCATCTACGGTTTACCTTGCCCGAGGTGAAAAGCACTACGAAATCTCCGGCTATTGAGAGCATGCCTCCATCTTCGATACAAACTGGTTCAGCACGCCATGACTTGCCGTCCCAGCGTAAGACTGTGTCCAGACCTGTTGCGGTAAAGAATATCTCACGATCCCCTTTGGTAATTGCCGACATCGTTGCCCGATAAGCCCCATCCATATCATCAAGGGTAATCGGTGAGACATCTGCCGGAGCCGACCAGTCTGAACCATCATAGACCGACCACTTGACGCCGCACTTGCGTTTATGCCGCCAGAAGCAGGCTACATGCTCCTTGTAAGGAGTGACCACCGTCTCCGGATAGCCGTAGGTTCCATCGGACCAATTGGCCGATTGCGAACCGGGAAGCGCCGCGCCCTTTCCCCAAGGGATCCACGTTCGGCCATCGTCGTCGGAGTATTTTGCATGCACACCGATTGCGTGTTCACGCCCGATCTCGCCCCAACTGGCCCATAGGCGTCCTTTGAAGGGACCGCTGCTAAGGCGCACCACCGAGGCGTTGGAACCGCAGTGCCGAATGTCCGAGTCCAGAATAGTGGGAAACCGTGCTTCCCAGCCTTTTCCGGTAAAGCTGTACTTGGTCAGATGCTGTCTTGGATTGGGATTGCCAAGCCCCGCACAGCCCGGACCACTGGATACTGCTATCCCGTCACCTGTCACGTCGATAGCGCATCCTCTGGCCGTACCATGGTCAAGATTGCGCGCAGTGGGATCTGCAAGTTGCTTCCAACTGAGGCCACCATCCTCAGTGAAGACAGCTTTGGCTTCGTCCTTAGCCTCAGGATCGGTTTTATCCCTAGCACTATAAGCGACGAAAATAAATCTGTTGTCGTAAGCGGACACCCATCCGAAGGGGACTATCGAGCCGCGGGCCACTACAATAGGTTTCGTGAGACTCGCGGCGGCCCAGTTGGGCTTTACTGTCGAAGGGATGTTCGGCAACTCAGGTTTTTTAGGCATAACGATGGCCACAGCCATTGGACTGTTATCCTGAAGAAGCTCCTTAGGAACAGGCGTGCCATGCTTAGCTATCCTGATGTTGTCTATCCGAACGGTGGCTCGAACAGATGACCGGGCCATGAGCCAAAAATTGGTGATCTTGGCCAAGTCAAGCTCTCGAACGCGCTGGGCCTCTTTCAGGTCGAGTTCGAGCGTAACCCACTTATTTGCAGGTATCTCATAAGTCCTCATCACCGGCGGCTCCAGGACATTATCTTCGAGAGCCAGCCACAGTTTGACTGGTGCCCCTTGGGGGTGAACATCCACGCATAGCAAGCCATAGTCGGACCAGTCCCTCAGATCTGGCCGGGCCTTGACCAGCCATTGGAAGCTCGTCATCAAGAGCCGTGCCTTGATAAATCCCCTGCGAATATTAGGGTAGAAGCATGAGAGGAACTCAGTCCGGCGGTAGGTTGCTGTTTGTTTTTCACTATTAACCGGCCCAACAGTTGCGACAAGGGCCAGTTCACCTTCGGTGTGCGCTCCGGGCCGACAGTGCCAAGTCCAGGCCCGGTTGGTTTCCCCCGGCCACTCAAACCGGGCCGCAAAATCAAATCCCTCAGGCTGCTCAAGGAGATAAAACCAGCTCTCACGCCCCGGCTTCTCCTCCCGCGAAATGTGTGCACCCCGGCTCAGCTCTGCCTGCTCAAAACCTACTATCAGCTTCTGGGCCTGATTGGAAGAATCTGACCATGCACAGGGTGCGTGCAAGAACAATATACCAATCTGGATAAACAGAATGAGCAGTACTTTGCAGATCTTGGAAATTCTTATCATCTTATGTCTAATTGAATTGGTCCAATGTAATCGTTGGCGATAACCACGTCGTCGATATACAAGTGGTGATCACTTTTAGCAACCCAACTCCCGCCCAAGTAGACATTCAGCCAGATCGCCTCAATCCTGAGTGTATCAACATCGCGCATACGAACATCTGTCTTTTCAAAGGCCGGTTGTCCATCGACCCAACCTCGCAGAATACCATCGTTTTTGCCTGGTGTATTCATCTTTGCGTACTGTTCAATGCAATACCAGCGATTGTTTTGAAGGTGGCCCCGTTTTTCCGTGTCCCATATCCAATTGGATCCGTATCGGCCCCTCATATCCGCATGATAACAATAATAGCCGACAGGCGTTTTCCCATCAAGCTGCTTTTTGAACAGACCGCGAGCCGACCATCCATTACGTCCGTTCGACGGCCGCCCACCCCAGCCAGCCCGGCCGTATGTCCCGGAGATACCGGGCAGTTTGCCCCCTCCTCTCGGATTCCAGTCGTCGGCTAACCTCAGATAGTAGCGGAAGTGGATCTCTTGTGGCTCTTCACCGATCTGATCTTTGAATCGGTACATGATGCTTGCGCCATAATGGCCGCCGCGATCAACCTTAATTCGCATCGCCTTACCTGCCAGCGTCTCGAATTTTCTCGCCGGATCGGATGAGACTACTTCGACGCGCTCGGGCATGCTGCGTATACCGAATTGCTCGTACCAGTTGTCCGACTCGAAGTCGCAAAAGAAAACGATATCATTTCTATCGCGTGATGATGGTTTGGCTCCTTTGAAGTATCTATCGGCAAAGTCCATATACCGCAACCAGTCGTATTCGGTCAGGCCATGCCCACCGGTGCGAATATGATAACCTATCCTGCCCCTTTGGATGGGGCTATTCAGAGCAGGCATCTTTTCGACCTCCAGACCCTTGAGCCCCAGAAGTTTATAAACCGGCTCTGCATTCTTGCAGGAAAGAAACTCACCCCGCGGATCGGCCCAAAGGTCCTCATCGGCACTGGCCACATATACCGGCCGAGGCGCCATCAATGCAACGAGCATATGCTGATCAACAGGCAACCTGTCTTCTTCACCGTTGTACTTCTTGAAATTATCGCAGAACCAGTGAGGAAAACTCGTGTTAATTTGCTTGACGGTTTCGCCGAAGCGTCTCCGCGATAAAGCCGCGCCTCCGCAGCCGGAGTTGTTGGAAATCACTATTGCGAACCGCTCATCACGGGCCCCGGCCCAAAGTGCCGTCTTGCCAAGGCGCGAGTGCCCAAGCACGGTAACTCGGCTTTCATCTATGTCTTCATCGCTCTCGAAGTAATCCATAGCCCGGCTAAGGCCCCACGCCCACCCACAGATCGAACCCCATGCATCTGGCGCACGTTCGCCGTTGACGAGCTTATCGAACACCGGATGTACACCGTTTTTGAAACCATCGTGGTAGTCGGGATCAATGTCACCATAGTAGATTGTCGCCAGACCATAGCCGCGGGCAAGAATCTTCTCCACCGGGTAGGATGAATAACTCCTTCCACGCGACTGCTCCGTTGCCTCACGACCACGGCGCATCCAGCGCGTTGACAGCTTGATGGCAGGATCAGGATGAATGGTATGGTTGCCGCCAAAATTCAAGATAACGAAAGTTGGTATGGGCTTCTTGGCAGCGCTGGCCAGATAAATGAGGATATCCATACTCGGCCCTTTTTCTTTGCCGGTAAAATTCACAGTAACCTGCTTACGAGTAGCTTGGCCGTTTAGGGCTTTGTGCTCCAGGTCAAAAACCTTGAAAGTCATTCCTTTCGGCCAGCCAAGCGGCACCCTTCCATAAACGTATTTGCGGAAAAGCTCAAGAATCTCAGGCCTGCGTCTCTTACGCCACGTATAGGCATCGGCAACCTTCGTCCCATTAGCCATAACAAGCGGCTCCGGCAAAGTGTAATCCGGCACCTTTTCCTCGTAGTAGATAAATTCCCTCCGGCGCCGTGTGGCAGCGTCACATAATTCGCGCCTGGCCTGCCAGCTTTTCCAAGTCTTTCCTTCAGAGGCTTGTGCAAAACCCTGAATACAAAAAGAGATGGAAACAATCATAATAAGTAGCCCAAGGGATAGATTATTCCTATGCATCGAAGACCTCCTTTGCCTTCTCAAAAGTACCGCTTTGCTCATCTACAACAGACCACCACGGCCCGGCATCCAGTTGAAATATTTGTAACATTTGCAAACTAATAAGCATATCATATCATCTACTTTTTCTTACATTTTGGCAAGTCTTTTAAAGGTTATGAACTGCTGATTATTTTTCCTTACCGATATGGTGGCCGAGAATCTCGAAATGTTTAGTCGAACCAGCTGCACTGCCGAGCTTCAAGAAAAAACCAACTTTGACCAAGAGAGAATACACAATCCAATTAGTGGAGGGCATACAGTAGACGACATTTATTATATAATGTGTGTTATGCAATATTGTTGTACTCTCACAGAAACAGTTGTAGGCGAATGAATTAGATTGTCCAATGAAGGCTTTGAGCTACAGTCTGATGCCAGTAATTCTCTTTGTCCTACTGGTTGCAGCAGGTTTTGTCGGCCGAATTGACGCAGCCGTCTACAATCTTCACCTTGTAACTGACAATGTTCCTGATTACACCGATATCGAATCGTTTGTCGAAAGTGTTACTGGCCATCTCGACATACCGCAGGAAAAGTGCATAGCTGTCTGGCGGTGGGGAAGGCGTAGTCGACGCCAAACGAGTTGCTCAAGGGAAGATGGGCGTCTCATTTGGGATCCGATCCTGCATTATAACTCCTACGGCACGATGAATTGCGGCATAATCTCAGCATTGAATATCGTAAGCTGGTTAAAGCTCGGGTATCAGGCTCGGTACGTCCAACTCGGAGACCACACGGTCAGCGAGGTTTCATGGGATGGCGGCACTACCTGGCACATGTTTGATTCCTCAATGAGCTTTTTCTGCTATGACGACAAAGGGCTTGTTGCCAGTTGCGACCAGATCAAGGCACCACACGCGGGCAAGTTCTCTGGCGGCGAGAGCGAACCTGGATACTATTACTACTATCATGGCGCACTCCAGTGTATTTCACATCGAGGTAAGGACGGCTGGCGTTGCTGCAGTGACAATCCAGTGGCCTATCGGCGAACGCTCTCAAATGGCGCTGCATCGTATACCGATGGTTTTTCGGTCGATAAATATACGCTGCATGCGCGCTACGGGCATCGATATATCCTGAATCTGTTGCCCGGGCAGTCATACACACGATATTGGAAGCCCCTTGACGGTATTGACTACGTGCCTGCTGGTAAGGACGGATGTAACTACTATCGACCTTTGGATGGCAAAGACCCTGATGAACAGCACAACCTGCAAAATATTCGCGGCAATGGAGTCTGGTTGTTTCAACCTGATCTTAGAAGCCCGGATTGCCGGAATTTGTTCTACGATGAGGATAACATCGAAACAAACACAGAAATCAAAGCAGGACCTGTGCTTCATCCCGGTCAAAAAGGACAACTGGCTCAGGTGGTTTTCAAGGTCTCTGCTGCCAATGTGATTACCTCAATGCAAATCAATGCAGAGGCCATACGCACAGATCCCAATGACATCTTGCGTGTTCTTGTTTCGAGGTATGCAGGTCTACAATGGGCGCCGGTCTGGGAATCCAATCAAATTGGTGCGCACCCTGTTGCCCTGCTACTTCGAGATGAAGTGGCCGGAGTGACTGAATGTCTGGTCAAAGTGGAAATGTCAACAGTCGGCAAGAAGATGGACGTCGGACTTAATCGGCTCAGATTAACCACGATTACCCAATTGAATCGCCGGACACTGCCGAAGCTCACTCTGGGCACGAATCAAATACAGCTATCAGCAGACCGGCAGGTCGATACAGCAGTATTGTGGCCGCCCTTGCATAATGGCTTGTACAAGAAAACAGTATATAGTGCCATGAACATCCACACCGATGAGAAACCCGACGGCATGTACAAAGCCACGCTGGGAGCTGGTGTGAATGGCGTTCCATGTGAGGCAACGTGGCGAATTGAAGTGCCCACCGATATCCTTGGTATTACATTCGGGGCGGTGGTGACAAATCGATCGGCAAATTCTTATGTTTCGCTTCAACATTCTTTAGATGGTGAACATTTTACCGAGTTCTATCGCAAGGCAGACGGCAATGTTCCATTTGATAAGCAGGTTGTGCATACGTTGACCAACGAACAAGTTGCTCCTGCTGCCAAAAAGGTATACTTCAAGGGTGTATTTTTCTGCAAGAACAACGCCGCAACGTACAATATGCCCGGGATCCAGGACCTTCTCCTACAGGTTGAACGACGCCCGCGCCATATGGAGCTGCAGCCAATTGAGATAACCTACAATTGGACCGAACATCGGGTCTCAGGCGACGTTACCCGATCGCATACGGAGCTGATTTGTTCACTTCCTTATATGTATAAGATCAACGTGGCAGGTTTTCGTGATCCGACAATGAATTGGATTCGCATGAATCTAAAAGGTAGCATACCTGAACAGCTACAGCATGCTTATGGTTACTCCGACGGTGAGGATGTCGGGCCCGGTTTCGAAACCAAACCGGTAATCTTTACATGGGGCAATAACTTGGCAAGGGGGAAACCTTACACCGCCAGCCGTCCGTCAAGTGAGAACTCGAAGAATCCCGACACCGACGGGTACGAACTGACTAACGGTAAGATCATTGCCCCAACTGACTACGTGAGCTCTCAAATGGTCCAGGCAGCCACCGCATTCTGGGAGCCCGGCGATATGCTGACGTTAGTCTTTGACCTTGGCAATGTGCAAACGATCGGTGGGTTCCGCGTCAGCACGCACCAGCCCAGTACTAAATACTGTCATCCTCAGCGCATCGATGTGGATCTCTCAATTGACGGTAAGAGCTGGCAGCATGCCGGAACGATCCGTCACAACGATCTCTGGAAACCTCCAGGCGATTATGAGCCTTGGGAGCATGATGACAGTCTGAGGTTCAACGGTTTGCCTGCTGGAGGCCGATTAGCTTATTCGTATCCATTATCGATCGAAGAGCCGTGTACTGGCAGATATGTTCGCTGCGTCTGCACGCCGCTGGAAGGCCGAGGTATGGGCCTGTCGGAGATCGAGGTCTTCGACCAGGTGCGAGTCTCGTCAATAGCACCTGCTGTAGCCCCGCCGGCTCTTCCTCCACAAAGGTTGTTACTGAAGACAGGTAAACAGTTCTGTTCGGTGAAATGTGCATCGAAGGACAAAGGCTGAACTGCTGTGGTGTGTCGACCCTCGAAAATCCGTTCTACTTAGCGGCCTTTCGTGAGTGCTATTGTCAGTATCTCCAAAGGCTCGGCGCTAAATCGAATTGTACCCTCTGTAGCGTCGAGTTGCTTCACTGACCGCTCAAGTGAATCGCAAATCTCTGCCCTCGACCATCCGTGAGGCAACTTCAGTGAACCCTGGATGGCGCGGTTCAAAACGTTCCAAAACCGCAGAATCAAGCGTCGATTGTCTTCGGCGACTTTGAAAGCCAAAATCGGCCCACCAGAAAATTTGATGTCAAGAGCTTCCAAGCCGGGTACCACCGGGGATTGCCTTGGCACCTGCAGAAATGGAGGCGTTGCAAACTGTTGCGCTTCCTGCATAGCCCGTACCGGATCAAACTTTTCATTGAGCAGGACAATCCGGTAGCGGAACGTCCATTCATTCCAACCACCTTGTCCGAATTGCCAGTCATTGCCGGTCAAGTTCATCATGGGCATTGAGGTAATTTTCGTGGGGAGGTTGGAAGCGTTCTGGCCAAACCGCAGAAGCAGCGAATCCGGGGTGAGAAGTAGTGCCGTTCGGCCGCCACCGCTT
>JAGMDR010000321.1 GCA_023128595.1 Planctomycetota bacterium
CCAGACCTATCCACGACGACCGGCGTGCGCCCCTGCTCTCCAGCGGGTTCTGGTAGAAGAACCCGTCGCCGGAGATTGATATTCCCGAGATCGCGCCGTTGTATAGCGCCAGCTCCATCACGTCGGCGTACTTGGCCTGACCTTTTAGCAGGTTCATCCGGTGCTGCCAGAGCACGTGGGCGATGTTTGCGCAGGATTCGCAATAAGTCCGGTTGGGCAGCAGGTACGGGTCTCCGAATCCCTCGTCGCCATACTGGGCGGTTCCTATGCTGCCGTTGACGTACATCTTGCGACTGACCACATCTTGCCAGAGGTTGTCAACGGCCCGCTCATATTCGGGGGCGTCCATGAAACGGGCGATATCGGCCATCGCCGAATAAATGTATCCGGCCCGCACGGCATGGCCGACTGCCTCGGTCTGCTCGACCAGCGGCTTGTGGTCCTGCATGCGTCCGTTGCGTATGCTGTTTCGAGCCCGGCGCCGTGCCCGGCTTCGCTCCGCGGGCGGCAGATCATCAAAATTGGGCGGTTCGGGCATCATGGTTTGGGGGTCGAAGGGCTTACGCTCGAAGCCGTGGGCGTGGCCTCGCTCGTCGAGAAAGAACCGCGACAATTCCAAATACCGCCGCTCACCCGTGGCGCGGTAGAGCTTGACCAGGGCCAGCTCGATCTCTTCGTGCCCACCGACATCATAACGTTTTCCAGGTCCGAAAACGCTGTCAATATGGTCGGCGAACCGTTTCGCTGCGTCCAGCACCCTGGACTTCCCGGTCAGCCGATCATGCTCGACGGCCATCTCGAAAAAGTGGCCTGCGTTGTACAACTGGTGCTCCAGGCGCAAGGTTTCCCACCGCTTGTCGGGGTCCCGGACGATGTAGTACGAGATCAGGAAACCGTCCTCCTGTTGAGCGGCCAGGATGCGATCGAGAATGCCTTCCACGCGCTTGCGCAACTGGCTGTCGTCGCGATGCTGCAAGGAGTACAGCGCGCCTTCGAGAGCCTTGTGGAGATCCGAGTCGAAGGCATGGTGGCCGCGGAGTGGGCCGTCGAATACTCCTGCGGCCTTGTCGAAGTTGGTGACGTGCCCATTGCGCTCCAGACAGTCCAGCGCGTGGCCGATGGTCGTCTCGTGGTGGGTCTTCAGTCGCCGGCCCCAGAATCCGCCGCGAAGCTCCACCCGCTCGTGATTCACTTCGTACAGCCCGCGAGTCGGCAGCACATCAGATCCCGCAGCGATGCTCATCAAGCTCAGGGTAACAATTGCGTTAATAACTGTCGTTGCAAGATACTTTCTCATGATGACAATTCCTCTCGTGTATCTGATAGACAATTTGATTGTTGTCTTCTTGCGATTGCGGCAGTGAGCCGGAAAGCAAGAGAAATTGGTGCACTTTACCGGCTCGTATAGATTGATTTCATTTTCCAGCCTTTGACTTTGGCCGTTATATCACCACCTTTGCTAAACAGGCTTATCCCTACATTTTCCTTATCGTGCTGGTGCATGTACACGGCGGCCTGGCGATCGTTGACGAAGACCTCGACCATGCTTTTGTCCAGGAAGATACGAAGGTTCAAATCTTCGCCTTTCTTAAGCTCGAACGGAGGCTTAATTTCGCCCATTTCCAGGACCTTGCTCTCTGGCTTGATGGTGACAGGAAAACCCTTGCCATCCTTATCGCAGAATACGCTGACGCCATATTCTTTGGCGCTGGTTGGCTTGATTGCGATACTCAACTCTACAGTGTCACCGGAAATATCCTTGAGCATGTGGCTGCTATCGCTCTTGACGGTGATGTTACCTTCATTCTTCTGGTCATAACGAAGTTTCTTAAGCTCCCGCAGCGGTTTGATGCGCAACACACCATCGGCGGGCAGGCCAAGCTCACGCGGCAGTGACTGGATAGCGGTCTGGGCGCCCTCCAGCCTGCACCAGGCCCACATGACACGGCGGCCATCCGGAGTCAGCAGTGATTCCGGCGCGAAGAAATTCCAGTCTTTCCAGTTCATCATGGCGTGGAACTCGGGAAGATACTTCTCGTCCTTGAAGTCGCCAAGGTAGTAACGGCACCCCATCCTATGACTGATGCAAAGAAGCATCCACTTATCACCTATCTTGAACATATTGGCGCAAGAGACGTCTTCATTTTTATTTACCCCCAGATCCGGCATGTCTTCGTGCAGCAAGAGGCCGAGATACTCCCACTCTTTAAGATTCGAAGATTTCATCAAATGAGGTGGGCCGCCGCCGGATATCGCATAATAGGTCTCGCCGTTCAACCAACAGTCAGGATCCCACATACGTATCTTGGCCGGCTGCCCGGATTTAGTCTTAGGCTTAACCGCAACCGGCTTGGTCCATTCATCCAGGTTATCATCCAGGGCAAAAGCCAGGTAGTTATTTCCCGACCCCTGGCCATGGTAGATCATTGCAGGCTGCCCCTCCTTGGTGAAGAATCCTGTGCCGCTGAACATTCCGTGACCCGTATTGGGCCCGACAAGTACGGTGGGATGCCACTTCCAGGTAACCATGTCCT
>JAGMDR010000322.1 GCA_023128595.1 Planctomycetota bacterium
AAAAAGCGGGGTTGGGATCGCCTGGCATGCCGACCCCCGGGCCAGGATGGGCAAGATGATATGTTAGCCAGTTAGCCGGGACATTTTTCGGCATAGCCGGCGTTTCCTCTACATACGGGGCCGCCGGTGCACGCGCGCCCTGAGCACGGGTGGCCATCTTGGCGCCATCTTCAGTAACAGCGGCGACCAGGACAGAGTTCTCGCCGAGAACTAATTTGCCATCCGTCAGCTTCGCCCCGTTCTTCATTCTGCTGTGTGCAAATCGACCTGCACGATCCTCAACCTTGTCGCCCTCGAAATCCCACCATGCGTAGGGTTCGATTTTTGATTTCTTGTTCGGTTGGAGCGATTTAATCTCATCGACAGTCAAGGCCGTGCTGTAGATACGGGCGTCTTCTATTGCTCCGGAGATGCGGCCACCTGCTGCTCCAACGTGTCTCAATCCGAAAACAGCGATATTATTCTCAGGGCTTAACAGATCAATGTTCTTTGCCTGGTAAGAGGCATAGCTCTGGCCATTGCGGTAGATCAGTATCTCGTCACCGGCATAGACGATAGCCATCTGGACCATTGTCTTGCTGTCGGCAGTCTCGGGGACGTAGTTATCCTGGGCTCTCTCCGTGCGCTTATGAAAGTCGCTGCCGGCCATCCATTTGCCTGCCTGTAGCTCGCCAAAAACTATGCCGTCAAACTGATCGCCACTCTGGATCGTAAGCGCGCTGCCTCCCCGGTGAGTCAGATCGGCCGGAGCGATCCAGGCTACGAGTGTCTTGTCCGTCCTGGCCGCATCAGCACCCCAAAGAGAAAGCGTTGCGAAACCTATCACCAGGCTTACCATTATTGTCTTCATTGTCTTCATAGTGTGTTCCCTTACCTGGGATTCACCATATAACATCAAATTTGCCTGCTCAGCTATCCCGACACATCGGGACTGAGCCTCTTGTCTGACATTCTAAGAAGTCTGCCTGCATAATTCAATCCTCCTCCAACATTTCTCTACCGACCCTGTGCCCCGCAGCCCTCCCGGGTGGGGAACGTAGGTTAGCAAGCAAGTATGTAGCAAGTAGTTGAGAAGTGGCTACTACGTGATGATTGACCCAATTAGTGACCCGCTTCTTGACTCGGGAGCACTCGCCGGATGACCCGCATGAGTTTTTTGGATAGGACGGACAGGTCAGAGCGAGTTTATTTTGCCGAGTTTTATTTTAAGTCTTCCCAGAATTTCCGCTCGGCTTCTCGGAACCGCTCGAAGCTGGTCTCCAGTTCAGAAACCATGGATTTGATCCGGTCTTTGTCAATCAGCAGTTGATCATCCGTTGTGGCTATTATCTTCTGCAGGCGCAGAGCGGCGGTATCCAGGCGTTCGGCTCCGGCGGCAAAAGCGCCCGCCGAATCGATCAATACTTGTATCTCAGACTCCTTCTTCTTGGGTCGGTATAAGAGTTTCCATGGCGCCCGGCGGACCTCCTGGCTGGTCAGTTTGAGATTGACGGCGACTTCACTGATGTTACCGATGATCCTGTTGATACGTTCATCACCAGTTAATTCCTTGAGGTTCTTTAGCGCCGCTCGGGCATTATCAAGAGCGGAATCGGCTTTTGCAAGGGTCGCCTGCATCTGACCTGTTATAGCAAGGACATCGATCTTCGCACGGGCGAGCAAGCTGTTGGGATCATTGGGGTCGAATTCGCGCAGCGCCGCCTGGGCATTGTCAAGAGTCGAATCCACTTTTGCAAGAGTCGAATCGGCTTTTGCAAGAGTCGCCCGCATCTGGCCTGTTATGGCAAGGACATCGTTCTTTGCACGGGCGAGCAGGCTGTTGGGATCCTTTGGGCTGAATTCGCGCAGCGCCTCGGCCGTAATATCAAGAACCAAATCAACTTTTGTCAGTGTTTTCTGGAGCTGGTTAGCTATGGCAGGGATATCCTTTTTAATTTGGACCAGCAGACTGCAGGGATCATTGGAATTGAATTCACGTTTGATCACCTCCAAAGCATCTTCGGCAAGGGCCAGCTCCACGGTTTGGTTGTCCTTGATGATTTGGCCTTCCCGGCCCAAATCCTCAATTGCCAACAAGGTTTCGCCCCCCAAGAGATTGCTTTGCGGCACCAGCACGCAGTCACGACGCAACTGATATTGTCGAGGTATCTTCATAGTAAAAAACACGTACACTTCATTGGAATCGGTCACAGTCGGTTCGAGCCGCCTAATCTCCGTGTTGGTAATATGTCCGATCTTGACGCCGCCCAGATATATAGGGCTGCCGACTTGCAGACCTTTCAAGCCGACCTTGTAGTGGATCCTGACCGTAACCTTCTGCTGAGGCACAAATAAACTGGACCAGTCCGCCAGCATCACGACAATATAAGTGGCCAACACCAGCACTATCAATACGGTTATGCCAACCGCAACTTCATTGCGAGTTTTTCTTGCCATCTCCTCATTCCACAACTAAAGTCAATAAGTTCGAGTATGTTTCACTATACGTCATGCCTGAGACTGATCTTAAGAAGATCATCTTCATATCCGCCGGCCGTTCTACGCTCGGTAATTGGTCCTTGAGCGTCACCCCGTAAGAATTGCCGCACCAGTCTGTCCTGCTCACCATGCAATTGGTCCGGATTACTGCCGCGCAGGCTTTCAAACTCCTGCCGCGGGCCTATTTTTAGAATCCTGCCACTATCGAGCATACACATCCGATGAGCTATCGTAAAAGCAGAATCCATCTGATGGGTCACGACCATGCTGGTTACGTTAAGCTTTCTGGTCAAATCAACAATCAATTGGTCGATCTCGGCGGCGGTTACCGGGTCCAGGCCGGAGGTGGGCTCATCATAAAACAGAATCTGCGGGTCCAGTGCGATGGCTCTGGCCAAGCCCGCACGTTTCTTCATTCCTCCACTAAGCATAGCCGGCATCTTGTCTAAATGCTGTCGCAAGCCTACAAGCTCCAGCTTGATTTTCACCATCGTTTCGATAGTGGATGCATCAAGCTGGGTGTGCTCACGCAGCGGCAATGCGACGTTTTCCCCCACGCTGAGCGAGTTAAACAAGGCCCCCGACTGAAAGACAACGCCAAAGCGTTTTCGAATTTTGTTGATTTCGGCCTCTGACATAGTCGTTATTTCTGCTCCGAACATCTTAATGCTGCCCTGGTCCGGGGGGAGCGAGCCGATTAAATGCCGCAGCAGCGTGCTCTTGCCACATCCGCTGCCGCCGATAACGACCATGACCTCTCCCGGATATACGTCCAGACTAATAGCTTCAAGCACTCGCTGTGTGCCGAAACTCTTTGTAAGCCGGCGGACCTCAATAATAGGTGATTTCCCAGCTTCCATAGGTCAGCCCTGAATCCTTATTCGAGACACGGGTCAAGTAAACTAACTTGCTGAGCAGCTTAATCAAACAATCCATAAGAATAGAAAATCAGTGTAAAGACTGCATCGGCTACAATTATGGCTACAATACCGTAAACTACAGCGTTCGTGGTGGCGCGGCCGACGCCTTGGGAGCCCTGCCACGGTTTGACCGACAAACCAAGGAAACACGCAATCAACCCAATCAACAGGCCGAAAACGGCCGCTTTGATCAGGCCTGTGGCGAAGCTCATAATATCGACGGCCTCAAGTGTCAATTGAAAATATATGTCAGAGTCAATCCCGAGTTTGACGGCTGTCAGCATGCCGCTGGCGATCATAACGACGTCAGCAATTACCGTCAGCATGGTCGTCATGATCACGGTGGCCAGCAAGCGCGGCACAACCAAAAACCGAACCGGGTTCAGAGCCGAAGCCTGTAACGCCTCGATCTCCTCGGCCGTTACCATCGTACCCAATTCGGCAGCGATGCTGGCCCCGGCAAAACCACAGAGCACCAGAGCGGTCAGGAAAGGCCCCAGCTCTCGAAAGCCCGCAATCGCGTTAATGGTTGCAAGCTGCTCCGGCTGGCCAAATTCATCGAGCTTAGGAAACATCTGCAACGTCAGAATCATGCCAATGGCCATCTGGGCCAGAATGACGATAGGAACGGCTCTTACGCCCACGCGAACCATCTGGGCCATCAGAGCATCTCGGCGTATCCGTTGGGCCGGGACAATCAACCCTTTGGCAGTACAGCAGAGAGCCTCGCCAAACAACAAAGACATTCGGCCTAACATTGAAAAAGCTCGCCGTCCCGCCCCCAACGTAAAGCGTCCCAAGGCTGCTATAGGGCGAATTGCCGTTTTTATCTCCCAGTCAGATGCAGAATCAGATTGTCTCATTAGGACAACGCCTCAGCTTCATTGTCATAGAGTTGAAATACGGACTCCAGCCTGCAAATCTCGAAGACATTGCGGACTCGCTCAGTCAATCCAGTCACTTTGAGCTGGCAGCCAATTCTGCGGCACAGTTTCAGAGCTCCCACGAGAGTAGCGACGCCGCTCGAATCCATAAATTCCACGTGTGCCAGGCTGACCACAAGGACCGGCGGTTTATTCTTTAAGAGCTCCATAAATTTGTCCCTGAGCTCCATAGAATGATGCATGTCTATTTCACCAGCCAGTTCCAGCACTACCGCCTTGCCTTGACGTCTGACGTTCTTAATTACATCTTGAGGATGACCATGATCATCTGTCATGACTTAAACTCTGTGTTGTTCTTAGGTATTCTAACAAGATTTTTGCAAAACTCCTCTTCTAAGTTATGTATTTAAGCATCCGTAGCTGCATACCACAATCATCAGCACGAGAGAATTGAATTTCATCCATGACCGACCGGATAATGTGCACACCCCGTCCACCAAGCCCAAGCTCATCGAGCTGCCCAGCCTTTATACTTTTTGGATCGACCTGCCTACCGAAATCACGAATCGCTATTTCTAACGCCGGCTTGTTTTCATCATAAGGATCGATTTTACTCAGCTTCATTATGATAGGCTTGTCACACGGCCCTCCGTAGCTGTGCCGGATTATATTGGTCAGAGCTTCCTCCACCGCTAATGCGACCAACTCACACTTATCCTCTTTCAATCCGAGAATGCGAACCACCTGTCGAACCACCGTACGAGCCACGCACAGGTATTCGGGATTAGCGCGCATACGCAGCTCAATGTGGGTTTTGGTTGAGCTCTGTTGTTCTTTTGTGTCAATGTTCGCCATTTTGCCATTCCTTCGAGTCCAGGAACTTTCGCCAGCGTTTAACCGCTGCAGCCCGCTGTTGTGGCGCAGTCTTGTAGTCGTAACCATAGTCGTCGCCGGTGACCCGCCGCAAAGCCTCAATGGCATAGAAACGTACTGCCTTGTCCTCGTTCTGCAGCGAATCCACCAAATGCGGCACCGCCGGCCATAACTTACTATCACCGGCCCATTTGATAGCCATGATCCTCACCCTTGTATCCTGACTCTCCAAATCCGAGAGGGTAGATTTGCGATCGAAAGGGCCGCATCCACTGAGCACCAACATTATCAGCACCGAACAGCCGGCGCAGACAGACCATTTACCGTGTTCTCGATTAACCATGATAACCACGTTTCCATTATACTACTTTACGGGCCATAAAGCCATAAGGCAAAAGATGCTCCTCACAAGAATTTGTGCAGAAATTTGCATTCCAAGAGGCGTTTTTTCGCATTTTGGGCTACCAGCAGCATAAAGCAAGGCGCGGAAGAACGAGGCCATTGCTGCCGGAAGCCGGCAAAGCGGCAAACGCAGGAGTTCCGGAGTTCTCTGGCGCACTATGTATCATGGACCGAACATAAGATGTTGTTTGTAAATCGGTTACAAGGATTGTTCTGTAAAAGCTTCTCAAGAAAACAAGAAACTGAAGGTTAGTAATACAGAAGCTTGCGGACGAATGTGACTGCTGCGGTCCTTTCGTCATCCAGGCCGTTATGGCGTTGCTGTGTCCTACAATCCACGATTAAACAGGGTAAAGACCGTAATATCGTCCCGCTGAGGACGTGACTGACGGAAATCATCCACAGCCTTTACAACCAAATCCATAATGCCCCTGGCTGAACGGTCGTCGGCAGCTTTCAAGAGGTTGATCAGGCAGTTCACACCAAATTCTTCATCATCAGACGACCTTGCTTCGGTGATACCATCGGTAAAGACCAACAATCCGGTATTTTGTTGGATAGTCTCGACGCTTGCCTGGAAGGGAGTATCATCGATGCCGAGCACAAGATTATCCGGTTGGCCCAGCGGCACCACCGTGAATTGTGGCTGGATGATAAGAGGTTGCAGGTGGCCGGCATTAACATACTCCAGAGTTCCTGTTGGTGGGTCAAATAAGCCCAAAAACAACGTTACGAACATTCCTTCGGGCAGACTTTGAATCAAATGCAAATTGACGAGCTTCATAACCTGAGATGGCTCGCTACAAAAGGCCATTGTAGTCCGCAGGGCTGCCTGAAGATTGGCCATAACCATAGCCGCCGGCAGACCCTTACCAGAGACGTCCCCAATGGCAAATACCAAACGACCATTTTCGAGAGACCACACATCGCAGTAATCGCCTCCAACCCACATGGCCGGCTCGTAGTAGAGCGCGAGGTCAACACCAGGTATATCTTTCGGCATAGTTGGGGTGAGTCCCGACTGAATCCTCTTGGCTAACGATAACTGATCGTCGAGAATACTTCTTTCTGCCTTGGCCTCCATGAGAATCAACATCTTTCGTATTAGAATAGTCTGCCGAGAGACTGCCTTTACAAACTCAAACGTATCCGGGGTAGCTACGTTAATTGGAAGATCAAGGTAAAGCAAATCAACCGCATCTTTGACATTGCTGAGCGGTGCACAGATTACGGTTCTTGGGGTATGCTCGTCAATAACAGTCAGCATCATTTTTGTATCCGAAGAATGTGTACTCGTGGCCATCACAGCCTTACCTGTGGATCGGACCACTTCCATCACGCTGCGAGAGAGACAAAAGTTGGCCGTATCCAGGGCCGTACTATTGTCCGGATCGCTGCCAAAATGGTATGCAAGAATGTCCATAGACGTGGGCAGCGGCTGGGTGTTTTTGGGCAACCTCAAGACTGCGGCAACTGTTCTCGGCGCTTGGGCGAGACATTTACACACTTCGGGATACAAAATAGAGAAACTTGTCAATTCTGATAAGCGTTCAATGATTTCATTGAGCTGTCTGAGATAGGGGCCAGATAACATCCTATCTGTTTTTTCAATACCAGAGATGACTTCCGGCTTCAGGCCATTCTCTATAAGTGCGCTGCTCGTACCGGTGGTGGCGCCGGGCGTGATTTGCTCGTCAAGGGACTGCGCCAATACTACCGAGTATAGGCCAATATCTATTTGATCACCGGGCAGAATCGCTTGGGCTTGAGTACGCTGACCGTTTACATATACCCCATTGTGGCTGCCCAAGTCCTCAACAATCCACCGACCGAATGGATCCTGGAAGATTCTGGCATGTTTGCGTGAGATGTCTGTGGTCTCGATGACTATATCGCATTGGGTGCTGCGCCCAATGATTGTACCTTTGGCATTCGCTTCAACCTGCCAGGTTTTATCGCGTCCGGATATTGTCAATATTGCAGTTGCCGTATCCAGCTCTTTACCTCATTATGCTTTATACTCGTTATTGGGTTGCTGTTCTTGTTCCGACGAACATTGCAAATCAAACCTCTTCAGATCCCCGTCTGAATTTCAAAACATAAGCTGATATTTACCACTCTAACACATTCAGAAGCACTGCCAAGCCTCTCAAACATATCACAGTATGCCAAATGTGTCGTGAGATTGCACTTACTTTTTGTTTTTTCCGGCACGGCTTGGCGACAGGATTATCAACCGACCCGGCCTGGACGGCCGAGAACAACCAGGCTGACGCCTATTTCGGCTTCTGCGTTTCTACTGCCGGTGATGTCAACGGCGACGGCCAAGGTTGCTTAGGCGGCCACCGGGTAGAGCAGCCCCTTGACGCCGGAGCTTACCGCTGAGCATGGACTTTCCCGCATGAGGATTGTATAATCAATGTGAAATTGCCTGTCTGGGTTCGTAGATCATTACGATCTGGCCCGACAAAGAGAAATACACACATTCGAAGCAAACTGATGACGCCGAAACCGGATGATGGAACAAGTATGGGCGGGGGCCGCAGCGTTTTTCTGAAGACGCGCTGGTCTGATATTCGAAACGCAAGGACATCGAATGAGGCACGGCAAAGAGATGTTGTTGACGGACTGATAAGAAGTTATTGGAAGCCTGTTTACTGTTACTTAAGGCGTAAGGGCCATGCGAATGCACTTGCCAAAGACCTGACCCAGGGCTTCTTCCACAATGTAGTCTTGGGCAGGAACTTATTTGAACGAGCAGACGAGACCAAAGGCCGTTTTCGAACTTTTCTTCTGACAGCTTTGAACCGCTACGTTACGAGTGCGTACAGGCATAAGATTGCGGAAAAGCGCCGTCCGAAGGATGGCGTAGTTTCCTTGGAGGATTTTGATGAGACTCCCCTGGCCGCGACTGCAAAGACAATGAGCCCCGATGACGCGTTCACTTATGTCTGGGCGTCGGTTCTTTTGCAGGAGGTGCTTGCTGAAGTTGAGCAAAGATGTTCAAGGGATGATAAGGCGTTGCATTGGCAGGTCTTCCATGCCAGAATCCTGGGCCCGATTATGGCTGGTGCAGAACCTGAGTCACTGGCTGGACTTTGCAAGCGGCTTGGCATTGAAAACACAGCAAAGGCAGCAAACATGATTGTAACCGTCAAGCGCAGATTCCAGGCAGCTATAAAGGATCGCGTTCGCCGCTATGTTGACTCAGATGAGGAAGTGGAACAAGAGATTCGCGACTTAATGAAAATTCTTTCAAAGCAGCGCGCAAGTTGAGCGTTTCTTTTGCGTATATAACAACGAGAAGAACTTTGCTGATTATGACAATGTAAGACAGAAGCATCGGAGCTGATCTTGAATGGCTAAAAATTGGATTCTGGGCTTGGGTCCCAAAAAACTGGCGCGCCTTTTGGGCATTACTTTTGATTCTGGAAAGGAAGGTAAGCATGACTCGGAGCAGACGATTGCACAGATGCTCGATGCCCGCTTGGCGTGTCCATTGCTGCCGGATACTACGGCGTTACAAGATGTGCCCCTAATGACCGACCAAAAAGGTGACGACGTTGAGCGATACTCCGGGGTGCCGTTAGGGGATGTGCTGACCGCTTCCAAAACGGATTTTGCGACAATCAAGGAGATTAGACGATGCGCCAAGAAAATGACGAGAGGAAAAGGTCCGAAGGCGGAACATGTTGCGGTGACTATATATTTCGCTGCAATTGCCAATGCTTTGTTGTTCCATCAGGCAAAGATTACCAGCTACAGCTATGGGTCACTGGAAATCTCGTTCAACAAGCTCGTCGAGAAACGCTGGATGCCGCGAAGACTCAGGCGACTTTTTGTCGATGCCGCCAGGGTCTGCCGAAACAGGAGCCAAGAGATAGAGCCGCAACAGCGGCTATTGCCAGGCAAGAAACGCCCAACCAGGTCTTCTTCGAGCCGGCAAATGACAATTTGATCAGGGATTTGCACGCTCGGGTATCGGATTTGTCTTGATGCAAGCATACGTACATGGTAGTATAATGGTGGATTAGTAAACCCAGTTGGTTCTAATATCGTTGGAGTGTGGACAAATGGAAAATTGTCTGGATAAAGAGCTGGTCGAGCGGTATGTTGGGGGGAGGTGTTCCGAGCAGGAGCAACAATCGATAGAAGCCCACATCTCCGGTTGTGAGAAGTGCCGTCGTTTGATACGGTCCGCTCGCTCAAAGGCCGGCGAGCCGGCAGGCACACCTGATCCTGCGGAAGCCGGCGATCATGAAAGAAGTGACCAGGCCACTGACGCTCAGAATGAATCACTTACCAGGTCAATGCCTGATGCATCCAGTGCCACATTCATCAAGCGTCCTAATGAGAAAGATCTCCCCTCGACTTACGAAGGCTACCAGATACTCGAGGAGCTGCCTTTGGGCGGCCAAGCCATCGTATATAAAGCGGTTCACAAAGCCACTAAGATGAGGGTGGCCCTGAAAGTGCTGCCGCCCGGGATGTCTGCTTCGGCAAAAACTCGGCGCCATTTCGAGCTGGAGGTGGAACTGGCTGCCAGCCTGAATCATCCCAACATTGTTGCTATCCGCGATAGCGGGATCGCCAAGGGACAATATTACTTTTCTATGGAATATGTCCACGGCCAGGCATTGGATCGATATGTGAGCTCAGAGCAGCTTTCTTTCCGAGAGAAGATAAAGCTCTTCACGAAAGTATGTGACGCAATGACCCACGCACATCAGCGGGGTGTCATCCATCGGGACCTTAAGCCTTCCAACATTCTGGTAGATGACCGCGGCGAGCCGCGTGTATTGGACTTTGGGCTGGCCAAGGCGGCCACAAGCTGGACCGCCGCTGGAACTGCAGACATGCCGACAATGACCGGGCAGATAAAGGGTACTGTGGCGTATATGTCACCGGAGCAAGCTATCGGCAGGTCCGACCTGACTGATGTTCGAACCGATGTTTACTCGCTTGGCGTCATACTCTACCTGTTGCTCACAGGGAAGTTCCCATACGATGTGTCTGGCTCGGTCGCAGAAGCATTGGACAATATTCAGAACGCAGACCCGGTCCGGCCCAGGCAGATTATCAGCAGGTTCGACTCGGATATCGAGGCGATCCTGCTCAAGTGCCTGGCCAAGGACAGGGTCGAACGGTACCAATCTGCTGCTGAGCTGCTTGGCGATCTTGAGCGCTGGCTGGACGGCCTGCCGATTGTCGCCAAGTCCGTCAGCTCCCTGTATGTGCTGCGTAAGATTGTCTCTCGGCATCGCGATACGGCCAAGATAATGGGGCTGCTGACAGTGATCGTGCTTGCGTTTTCTTATATGGGCTACTATTTGAATATGGACAGAGTAGAGGCCAAAGAATACGCAGAAACAATCAGGAGGCGGTTCATTGAGGAGGCTAAGACGACTTTCGGCCTTGACCGTCAATATACTTTCTTGGCGTTCCTGGAAGCCTGGCACAAAAATGACGGGCGTGACGGATGGATCGCCGGATTACTGGGAGATGGGTCCAAGGAGAAGGCGGCGGCGGCATTTCTGCTGAATCCTGAAGCAATAGCTGAAAAGGAAGCGAGTTTCCGTCAAGGCCTTCCAGATGGGTACGGTTGGTTCGGAGATTTTGTTATAGGTGAGAGTTATCTTAAAGAGGGCATCGAGAGCGAAGCTCTTGAAGCCTACGGGCATAGCTACCAGGCCATCGGCCAATTACCGATTGATGGGTTTGGCCGTGACAAACTGCTCAAGAGCGAGCTTAAGGCCAGGTTGTATGAGTTGAGTGTTGTCAACGAAGGGGGGCACAATGAGTCGGCTCCAGCAGTGGGAGGTCAAGAAAAATGATATGCCGCTTCCACAAAAAAAGTAGATATACGGATCCATCCGCGGGTTTCACGCTTGTAGAACTGTTGGCGGTTGTAGCGATAATTGCGGTGCTGATGGCTATTCTTATGCCGGTGCTGCGCAGTGCCAGAGACCTGGGTAAGCGGGTGCGTTGCGGGTCCAATCTCAGGAACCTTGCCATCGCGTGGCGTTTGTACCTGGATGATTACAATGGGCGCTTCTATCAAGGAATGCAGGCCAATGTCGGTTATGGCGGGTGGAAAGCACCAAAGGGAGGATTGTCTCCTCGTCCGCTGAACCCGTACATTGGGTTGGAGCCAACATTAGAGAGTCCGAACAGTGCCAAAATATTCTACTGTCCCGCGGACCGAGGTGGGACACCAGGGCTTTTTTGGGCGGAGAAGACATATCTCGCCTATGGGACGAGCTACCAGACGAACATATTCTTGATCGGTCAGAATGCTTGTGGCACGTTTAGTGCGGGGACGGCGGTTCTGGACAAGGAAATTAATAAACGGCTGCCTACCGTCCATCGTGATCAAGGGTTAGTAAACCCCGCTCGCCTGTTGCTGATGGGTGATTATGGATGGATTAATCAATGGATGCCAAGGGCTCATCTCTACGAGGAATTGAAGGAAATGGCGGAATGGCACAACAAGCCGGATTGTCATAACCTGGCTTTCCTGGACGGGCATGTTCAGTTTCTGAACATTCGCAAAGGGTACTACGTTACGGACGAATATTGTGTGCTGCCGTTTAAGGACCTTTGCAGTTTGGCTCTTGAGGTTCAGGGGCCGCCCGAATAAGGAAACCTGAGCCGATACCACCAAATCTTCGAGGCCTGTTGACTCCTGAGTAACAAGCGGCGCAGTGGCTGTCCCCCCGTATGAATCACGTTACGAGGATGCGGCCGCATACGAGCAAAGCGGGAAAACGCTTGTCGGCACCGCCCGCTGCTTCGGCGAGATAGAACGATTTCCTTCCGTGTTTCCAACACCAGCTCCGCAGAAGAATAAATGTGATAAGCTCTTTTCGCTTGCGCAATGCCGCGGGCTCGGCTGCGTATAGAACTTTGGAAGGCAAAACGCCGGTCTGGCAAGAAGAGCCGGGACAGTTGAAAACAGCTTCGAACGGCACCTTAGGCCGGATATTTCTGTCTTAACCGGCCATACGAGCGAAAGGAGCAATAAAATGCTCAGGACAGTTGCAATTTCAGGGGAGTTTTGGTAGTATATAGTTACTGTAATGTTGTGGAGTGTCGTGGTTGCCAAGCATTTGGATGGCAAGTTTCTGCTTATATTGATTTGTAAACGGGAGGATGTTATGTGCGGGAGACTTATCGTATGACTGGAAAACGAGGCATGTTTAAGTGGGATTCGTGGATTAGGTGGCCGGTTTTCTTGACTGTGTGGATTCTTTCTTTTCTTTCATTGATTATTGTTACCGGAAATAATGAATTAAGCGAACTCTATAATGAGGCGGCATACCCTGGAGTTGAGCGCATGCTGCCAAAGAATCAAACGGGCGCTGTGAGTTATTGGCGCTGTGACCCCAACGCAGACGGCAGGCTTATTCATTTGGTGGACCTTAAGAATCTCCGTGTAGAGAACAACAACCTTGGGATTTTCAAGACCGCCTTGCACACAGTAGTAAAAATAGACGACCTTCAACTTGAGCTGTATCGATACACCTCTCCGGAAGTCATTGGAAACAGGAGCCCTGATAATCCTGGTGCCCCCGAAAATGTAATGGCCGATGCACAAGCACTCGTTAAGCAGGTTAGTCATAGACTAACAAATGTGACGCATGGATGGCGCGTTAACAGTATTGATTTAGGGAATGTATCTGAAGTTCGCGTTGATAATTTCGATTACAAAGTCTTCCACGATGGTGATCTGTTTTTCGCCGTACAAAGCAGGAGGGCGATGGTCTCTTACAAATGGCCGGGGATAGTATTGCGCGGTCGTGTGACACTTGAAACAGCAGACGGGAGCACTCTTAAGAGCAATCACATCAAGTGGGAAGTAGAAAAGCAGCGTTTCATCGTAAAGGGGGTTTACGCCCTCGATCATGGCGGTGTACGAACAACGGGCAAGGACATTTGTGTTGACGCTCAATTCAACGGCGTAAAAGCACAAAATGCAAAAGTCAAAGAAAAGGAGGACAAAGAATGTTTCGCAAGACTGTGATCACCGCTTTGTTGGTAGTTGTTTGTTGTGCATCTGTCGCGTCGGCCAGTAGCCCGAGTGATTACATCATTCCGGGACGGGCGCTGATGTTTGATGGAACGTTATCCGGGCTGCGGGCAGCTTACCAAACATTTGATGATGGCATAAAGGATCCTGGGTGCGCGAATTGTAGTACCAACAGAGAGCTAAGATTCCTCCGTGCCGTTACGGGTACGGCAACGTTGGTCATCGGGGATGACGGCGGCTCAATAGACAGTGTTCTTGAGCTGGCAAGGCAGTTTGGGATAGGGATAGAACTTATGGGTGATTACTGGGCGCCTTACTTTGATCCTTGTGATCTCGTATATATCCCACTCAATAAACATGGCGCCTATGAGATACCTCCCGACGCACCGAATGCTAATGAGATCCGAAATATCCTTGACGTTTCGATGATTCCGGATATTGAAGCAGCTATAGCTGATTTGAATTCAATTAGTGATACGCCGGGTGATCGATTCAGAATTTTTCTTGACCCAAACGAGACGCGCATCTTCTTTGACTCAAATGCTCTGGGACTCCAAACCGACGTGGAAGTAGACTATGGTGAGGTGCTGATTCTCAAAGGGCTGCTGACGGGGCTGAAGGGACAGCTTGAGGCCCAGTCGGCGCATGATCTGTATATCGATGCAAATGATACGCTCGCAGAGAAGGTATATGGCAACTCCTTTAACATAAATGACGATTTGCTGGACCCTTACCCTGATTTTTTAAAGGTCCTGCCTACTTCCAACGATCCGAGTACCGATGGTGCTGCGCTTTTGGCCCAGGCACGACAGGATTTGATTGACTCAATAGACTACTACCTGGATGCGATATATTATATTTGCAATGAGGATAATCCACCGGGCGCAGACCCACAAGAAGACGAGTTCATTTATGTAGATCCGAATGCCCAGTTCGATCTGGACATAATCAATGGACTTTTTACCGACTTGCGAAACTCCCTGGAATATGACACCGTAATAACATACCCGGCGCAAACCACGAAAACGTACGACATATACGATTCTAATGCCGTGCTTATAGGAGAGTTAGTGCTGATATATGATTTTTGCGATATCGAGGGAGAGGACGGGAACTTAACCTTTACAGGCGGTAACATCAGCCCCACTGCCTGGGAGGTCGATTGGCATGAAAGGGACGAGGACTGGATTGAAGTCGATTTGGAGAATCATTCGGGGGGGCAGTGGTGGGGAGGATATCTCGAGGGTACTTTGAGTTACGATGGCAATAATATAACCGATGCTACGCTCGATTACTGGGGACCGGACTATGGTACGTTAAATGGTCTGTCGGGTGAGCTTGTCAGCACGGTGGTTGTGGATGCAAACGTAAATCTCAATCCCATTTTCAGCAGCTCACCCACGCTCAGTCCACGGGATTTGCTGCCGCAATTTGACGAATGGAACGGGCCTTTACCGGGTACAATGGGCCACGGTTTAGGTGATGATCCTACGCTGGGCGGCATCTTGCCAGACATGAACCAATATGATTGGCAGCTTCTTTTGGACCTACAGCCGGGAGGGCTATTCTATCTCGATTTTATTAGCCCCTGGCAGATTATTGTAGATGGGGATGCAGGCGACTGGACTCCAAATCAGCCTGTTCTTGCCGATATCAGCGGCGATACAGATGAGCCTTCGGACGATGTCAATGGCGTTGACATTGCAGAGCTCTATATGGCGTATGACTGGGAAAATGTGTACGGGGCTATTACCTTTTACGACAATATCGGTGCTATATTCCACTGCTATAACCTATATATGAGCTATTCACCGGACGAGGATTGGGCATTGGATACTATCAGGTTGTACATCGAGGTATTTGAGGATGGCTCAGCTTATGGCAATTTGTATCATATGAACGACGAATATGGCTATCTTTCCTGGGATTATGTTGACTATTTTGAAGTTGCAGTGGGGCCAAGCACTATTGAGTTCAAGATCCCATTTACAAGTATTCCAGCTTATTTACCGGGCAGATTCATTTCGATCGAAAGTGGTGGCTGGAATTCGACGAGGTACAAACACGATGGGGAGGACAATGATACGCATCTGCGAATCGCAGGTATAGGTTCTATCAGCGGAACTGTTACCTATTACTACCCCACAAACGCCCTTGTTTGTGTGCAGGCTTACACTGATCCGTGCGATCCCGAAGACAGTCTTGTTGCCAGTACAACGATAACCGCCTCAGGCCCTGACATACCTTATACGCTCGAAGGCATTGGTATTGGCTGGCAAGGGTACATCAGGACTTTTACCCCATTGCATGGTTTTAACATTTTCGACTTGGGCGCACCAATTGTCCAGACATCAATCCCTGTGTTTTTTATGTATGCAGGGCTCGATGGCGTTGACCTTGTACTTAGCAACCCGACAATTATAGTTGTAGATGATGATGCGCCTGGGGACCCAGGGCCGGGGAATCCTAACATTAGCGATCCGCTGGAAGATGGTAGTACCATGCATCCATTTGATTCGATTCAGGAAGCAATCAATGCAGTTGCTGATGGCAATAATGTTGTGGTATTAGAAGGGACCTACACAGGCACAGGCAATCACGATCTTGACCTATTGGGCAAGGCGGTAGGACTCTACGGCCTGAGCGGACCCCAGCGCTGCATTATTGATTGTCAGCAGCAAGGCCGGGGGTTCCATTTCCATAGCGGTGAAACAGAGGATACGCTGGTTGACGGCTTTACCATTCGCAATGGTTTGGCTGATAAAGGTGGCGGTATTTATTTCAACAACAGCAGCCCAACCATCCGCAACTGCATCATCACAGACAATAGTCCTGATGCAGTATATTTGCAGGACAGTAAGCCTATAATTGGTGGGACCGTTGAGGTGATATCAGATGATATAGCGGGCAATGGGACTTTGCAGCTATCGACAGGTTCTATCCTGAGCATTGCCGGCTCACAAGCGGACTGCAACATGACCGGTCTTGGCACCA
>JAGMDR010000323.1 GCA_023128595.1 Planctomycetota bacterium
ACCTGATTCTCAGGAGGCATACAGAAGAAAGTAGCCCACGCACGTCATTGCGAAGGAGCGCAGCGACTGCGGCAATCTTAACCCTTACACTGCAAGAACCGGCTATTTTCTTAGGAGCGAAGCGAAGCAATCTCCGGGCCTCGAACGCTTGGAGATTGCCGCGTCGGCCTTCGGCCTCCTCGCAATGACGACTTTTAGTTCCGTAGGGTGGCCTTAGCTCACCTTCAAGTCGCGAGGAAAAAGAGTTGCCCCCCCTGTAGTCAGCCGGTAAAATGCGAGCGAGATAGTGGCATTGAAGAAGCAACGGGAACTTCTTATACAAAAGAATGAAGTACGTCTTTCCCATCTTATACAGACTATACAATCATTGTTCGCTACACCATAGAGAAACAGGAATAGGGGATCTATTATGCTAATCGCCAAGATCGCTGATGGCAAGTATATCAATGTCGATCGTATGACATACGTTGAACCACAACGAAAAGGGCAGTTGACCGTTCATTTTGCGGTGGGAGGTGGTGACGTCGCAGGACCGTCCTGCCGGATGAAGTTGGAGCAAGAAGAAGCGGAGCGGTTCATTCGATGGCTGGATAGTCATAATCAGAGCTCGAAAAGCTAACACTGCTCAGCCGTGTAGGGTCAGCAACCTCTTGCACACGCCAAATCTTAACGGCTGAGTTCCGTAGGGTGGGCTCCGCCCACCTTCAAGTCCTGAGGAAAAAGAGTTGCCCGCCCCGTAGTCAGCCGGTAAAATGGGAGTGAGATAGTATTGAAGAAGCAACGGGAACTTCTTATACAGAAGAAAGAAGTCCGTGCTTGGCGTTTTATGCAGACTGTATGATCGTTGTTATGCCAGAGAAAAACAATGCCATACCAACTTTTCCATGACCTGTTTCCCGAAATGGCAGAAGAGGAAACCCGTAGCGTCACCGTGTTCGGTGACAGATCAGAGACTGGACTGCCGCCCGGAGAGTATGCGTTCTGCGAGATGTTTTGTAACGAACGCGGCTGTGATTGCAGACGGGTCTTTTTCTACGTCGTGGCATCGTTTCGCGAGGGACCCGAGGCCGTCATTGCCTGGGGCTGGGAATCCCCGGAGTTCTACGCGAATTGGATGGGCGACGATGACCCTGAGGTGATCGCTGAGCTCATGGGCCCGTGTCTCAATCTCGGCAGTCCCCAGACCGAATTGGCCCGGGCTCTCCTCGACGTTGTGCGCAACGTCCTGTTGCAGGACGAAGCGTATGTCGAGCGGATCAAGCGGCACTACCGACATTTCCGGACGAGGATCGACGGCAGGTCAATGGCGTCCTCCCGATTGAGAAAGAGAAAGATAAAGAAAGGAAAAACGAAGATTAAAAAAAGAAAAGCAGAATAAATAAACGCCCAGGCCCGCAGGCTTGGCTCTGCCCACCTTCAAGTCCGAGAAAAAAGAGTTGCCCCGCCAGTACTCAGCCGGTAAAATGGAGGTGAGGTAATATTCAACAAGCAACGCGAACTGCTTATACAGGCAGAAACAGGCTGTGTTTGACGGTTTATGCAGTCTGTATGATTATTGTTGGCTCCCGAAAGAGACACGTAGGGAGAGAAAGGAGGACACGATGGCTGGAGAATTCTGTGCGATTTGCGGTAAAGAGCATGGCTATCTTCCGTCGGTCGTCAACAAGTGGCACGAGTGCACGAACTGCGGGACCATTTACTGCGACGACTGCGGCAGCGAGTTGCCAGGCAAGAAGGGCCTGCTCGACGGCACACGGGCTTGTCCCCGCTGCGGGAATAGAACCGAGCTTTGGTGATACACGTACCCCTCAAGAGTGGGCTTGCGGCATTGAAATCGTTACAAGCTGTGGCAGTATTCGGTACTCGCGTCACACGAGAGCAGTTAACGTCTGGATAGAGAGGGGCGGCCTAAAAGGCTGCCGATTATCCGCAGCGTTCCGGTGAATTCTGAGCAAGAAGCCGTCTGGGAAGCGCTCCCGGCGCGCCGGGGTCGGAGGAGAAAAACGCAGGGATTTGTATCTGATCTTCGGTCTCTATTCTTTGGCGTGGTACAGGGCGAAGTTGCTGATTGTCGGGCAGAGGCGGGAATCGAGGATTCGGATACGGATTTCGGCCGTTGTGACGGTTTCGGTTCGGCAGATCCGCTTGTAGCCGACGGTTTGGCCTTCGGCGATTTGTTTCCACTTGCCTTCGACCTGTGCATCTACGGCGAACTTGGCGATGCGCTGGCCGTAGTCGCGGATATTCTCCTGGAACATTATGCGATTGAAGGTCTTCTTACCGGGCAGGGTAACGACTAACTCGGCCTGGGTTCTCCAGTCGGGCGGCATCCAGCAGGTTGCTGTATTGCCGTCGAGGGCGTGGCTCGCCTGGAAGCCGGGGCCGCGGCTTGCTGAGGCGGTTGCAGTTGCGCCTTTGGCTAAGTTGGTCTTGAATGTTTCGCGCAGAAGCTTGCCTACTTCCCGGAGGACCTTGCTGTCTCGCTCGGGAAAGAGGCCATCGCGATTAGGGGGGATGTTCAGCAGGAATACCGTGTTGCCGCCGACGGAGCGATACCAGATATCGAGAATTTGCTCGGTTGTCTTGACGTGCTGCTTCTGGTCCCGCCAGAACCAGCCGTGGCGGATCGATGTATTGGTCTCTGCGGGATACCAGTGGAGGTATCCGCCTTTTTCATTGTTTTCCCGGAGCTTGCCTATGTTGCCTAAGTCTCCCGCTGTCATATCAGGCCAATTAAATTTGTCCACCGGTGCGCTTATGGGGACAAGGCTCCACTCGGCCGCCCTCGTACCCCCGCCTTCGTTGCCGCACCACCTGACGTCCGGGCCCTTGCCGAAGATCACCGCCTGCGGGGCCAGCTCACGAATAAGCTCATACCAGTACTGATAAGTGTATTTTTGCCCGCCCTTGCGCTTAGGATGGGCCCCGTCAAACCAGACCTCGTGGACCGGCCCGTACTCGGTCAGCAGCTCGAAGAGCTGGTTCAGGAAATACTCGTTGTAATCGTCCACGAGGTATTTGAATGTCCGCGTGTCCCGGAATGGACGCCCCGGCACCGGACGCGGAATCACACGCTCGGTATATTTGCTCAGGTTGCCGTAAAGTCCATCCGGGCTCTCGATCTGATACAGATCGGCCGGCGACAGATACACGGCGAGCTTGATCCCGTACTTCTTGCACGATGCAGCCAGGTCCCGCAGCACGTCCCCCTTGCCGCCGCGCCAAGCGCTGGAGGCAACAGAATGCGTCGTATATCGCGTCTGCCACAGGCAAAACCCATCGTGGTGCTTGACCGTCAAAATCGCCTGGGTCATGCCTGCCGCCTTGATCATTCGGCACCACTGGTCGGTGTCCAAGCCCTGCGGGTTGAATATCTTCGGGTCCTCCTGGCCCGTGCCCCATTCACGGCCGGTAAAGGTGTTAACGCCGAAGTGGATAAAGCAGATAAACTCGCCCTGCTGCCAGGCAAGCTGCCGCGCCGCAGGCCTCACGTCCACCACCCGCAGAAGCAAATTCTTCTCTTTCGCTTCCTTATCGTCCGCATCGGCCTCGTCATAAACCCGCACGTAATCGACCACAAAGTAGTCCGGCAGCTTCGCTTTCTTTATATCCCCGCCCCAGTTGCCTATCTCCTCGGTCAGTTTTGCGTACTCCGGCACCTGCGAGACCCCGCCGCCGCTCGTCCGCCACGTCTCCTTGCCGTCAACGTAGAAAACATATTCATCCGGCGTCCAGTGCAGCCCAAAAGTATGCCAGCCCTTGCTCAAGCCTGGTATTACGCTTTCTTTGCCGGCGCTTTTGTGCTCCCTGCCGTATCCGTCCCAGTGCAGATTCTGCGTCGTCTTGTCGTCCCGCCAGGGTTTTTCCATAATATCTATTTCCGTGCCGTCCCTGCCTTGGTCACCTACCTTATTGACGCTCCCTATGTGCAGCCAGAAGGCGGGCCAATGCCCCTGCTGCGTGGGAAACTTGCACCGGCAGACCCAATAGCCGAACTTATGCTCAAATTTGCCTTTGGTTCGCACGGCCCCGCTCGTATATCGGTCGCCTGCCTTCTTCGTGCGGATAATCAGATTCCCTTTGTCGTCCAGATAGGCGTCCTCTTTCACCCAGTAGCCGTCCCGCCGCTTCCAGTCGCCGAGGACCTCCCACTTCGACTGGTCAAGCTTTGCGCCGTTGAACTCGTCGCTCCAAGCCAGTCTCCATGCTTTGTCCTGGGGAATCGGCGGCAGGAATTGCTCTCTTACGGTTGTCTCCGGGCTTTTTGCCGATGCAATGCCCCCAAGCGCGCCTGCCACCGCGCAGAAAAGCGCCACTTTCACTGAATAGGACGATTGGTTCTTCATAATCGGCTTTCCTTTAAGCTGTTTTTTGCCCGTGAGGCCGCCTTGTCGCCCTCACGCCCGAAATGATTGTTACCACCAGCATCAGCACGAACGTTACCGTAGTGAACCAGTATGCCCAGTGAGCATCGGGGGCATGGCCCATCTTTATGACCACGGTGCCGATGGCGAACGACTGGAGGAACATCTTGATCTTGCCGGAAACTGTGGCCGCAAAGTTGACGCCGCGGGCCTCGGCAATGTGCCGCAGTGCCGTCACATACGCCTCTCTCGCAATCAAAATACCCGCCACCGACCATTGAACAGCCGCCAGCACCCCCGGGCTCAAATGCCGGACGAAAAGCTGCGGCTCTTTAATTAGAGCAAAGCAAATAAACGACCCGCACACCAGAATTTTGTCCGCCAGCGGGTCCACCATTCGCCCGAACTTGCTCGTAACGTCGTATTTGCGGGCCACTATCCCGTCAACGATGTCCGTCAAACCGGCGATGACGAACAGAACAAAGCCAACGGTCAGAAATAGGGCCTTGTTCTCAACATTGGGGCTATAGAGAATCATTATCAGAAAGACCACGGTCAGCACGAGTCGCCCGAATGTCAAAATGTTCGGGATGAATTTAACCATAGCAGCGAGTTTACCTCTGGTTTGCAGATGATTCAATACTAAAGTTGCTCGACGAGCAAATCGTAATCTTTTGTGCCGACGACCTTCGCATTGATGAACTCACCCGGCCCGGCCGAGCACTTCTCGATGATACAAACGCTGTCAATCTCCGGCGCCTGGCCGTAAAAACGCCCCTTAACAGTATTGATATCGGCGAAATCAACCAGACACCTCAGGTCGCTGCCGATCCTCTTTTTGTTTTTGGCAAAGGCAATTTCCTGCTGGGCAAGCATAAGCTCATCCATCCGTTGCTCTTTGACCGGCTCCGGTACCTGGCCGGGCATCCGGGCGGCTGCTGTGCCGGCCTCGCGATAGTACTTAAAGCACCCCAATGCGTCGAAGTGCGCCCATCCGACAAAGTCCAGAAGCTCGGCAAACTCCCGGTCGCTCTCGCCCGGAAACCCGACTATCAGTGTCGTCCGCAGGGTTACATCCGGCATCGCGCGCCGCAGATCCCCGATCAATCGTTTGATTTGCTCTTTGCTATCGCCCCGGCGCATCGCCTTGAGCACGCGATTGCTTATGTGCTGGATGGGAATGTCAAAATAGTGAACTATTCTTTCACTGTTTGCGACAGTTTCGATCAGCCTCTTGTCAATGCCGGCCGGGTAAAGGTACATCAACCGAATCCACGCAGGCCCGTCGATTCTATCGAGCTTCTTCACGAGGCCGGCCAATCCGTCTGTTGTTCTCAAATCTCGCCCGTAGTATGCCGTGTCCTGACCGATCACATTTAGCTCAACCACGCCTGCCGAAACCAGCTCATTCGCCTCGGCAAGAACAAGCTCCTGCGGTTTGCTTCGGAATCGTCCCCTGATTGCCGGTATCGTGCAAAAAGAGCACCTGTGATTGCAGCCCTCGCTGATTCGCAGATATGCCCAGTGCCCCGGCGTAATAAGTAACCTGGTTCTATCGTCCAGGATGTCACCGCGCCGCTGCGTCGCGCGGTCGAGGTAGGCGCCCCTGCTGTCGGAGGAAAAAGTCTCTCTGATTATTCGGACTATTGAATCGCGCTTATCAAGCCCGATAACGGCGTCTATGCCGTCAACCTCGGAAAAAAGTTTCTCGCCCAATCTCTGGCTAAGACAGCCGGCCACAATCACTTTTTTGACCGTTCCCCTGCGTTTGCAGACCACGGCATGCCTTATCGCTTCGATTGACTCGGCCTTGGCCGGTGCGATAAAACCGCACGTATTTATGACCACAACATCGGCATTATCAGGCTCGGCTGTTATCAGCAAACCGCCCTGCGCAATCTCCGCCAACATTCGCTCGCTGTCAACCGTATTTTTGGGGCAGCCCAAAGACACAAAGCCGACCGTTACGCCTTTTTGTCCTTTTCTTGCCATAATCCCCGAAGAATAGCAAAAAATCGCGGTTTTGTCTAAAGATTTCGCCTTTTTGCGGGTCCCGTAGAAAGGCAAATTTTTTTTGATTTAATTGGAATATGCTTGACGATAAAGAATTATGCAATATAATGTAAACGCGTACCGTCTCTATCAACGTAAAGAGCGCATAAGGTATGCTTGTGTGCTTTTACACAGATGAGATTGTAATGGCGGTCGTACTATTATGGACTGTAACAGCAAAACAAATAGTCGCAGTCGGTGGTTGATTGCGACTCTGGCTGTGGTAGTTATACTTTCAGTCGGAGGGTGTGGAGACCTTATACCCGCAAAAAGCGCCGGCGTTGAGGCTACAAGAATTATCAAAGATTTGCGCAAAGTTGACCCCCCCCCCGAGCCCAACATTCCTTTCCCCCAGTATTTCAAGGCCCCGCCCGAAATCATCGAGCAGATGGTCGGCGGCAAGGCGGAGTACAAACTATTCTACTTCTGCCAGCACCACACCTCCCCGGAATTGCAAAAAATTGTAGACGCGCAGTTTGCATCTATATTCTACGACGCCAAGGCCAAGTCAACGAGGAAAGTGGACTATACCATCAGCAGCAATCCCGCCACCAACCAGTTGATTGCAAGATGCCCCAACTTGGAAGATGCAGAGTCGGTACTCGAGTTCCTGCGAAAGGTGGACGTCCCGCCCATTCAGGTCAAAATAAGCTGTCTCATCTCAGAAATCTATGCCGACAAAACACTCGACTGGGAGACCTCGATCGAGATTCAGGATCTGCTGGGCGAGAGCATCTGGGCCGGGCCTGCAGGCCGCAAGTTCACGGACGCGATCGGTAGACTCGTGGAGGAACCTTCCATCGCTGCTTTTCCGGGAGCCTCTCTCAGAGACCTTGCTCGATCAAAAATGGGTCTAAAGGTCGGATATCTCAGTAGGAGTCATAAGTTCCTGGCCGTCGTGGACATGCTCGAGTCAGAGGGTTATCTCAAAATCCTGATGAACCCCACCCTTCAAGTCGTCAACGGCAAACAAGCAAAAGTCATGTCAAGTCAGAAGGTGCCGCTGACAAAGACAACCTTCAAAAGCACCCAGTCGGATTGGTTCGAGAGCAGACAGGAATGGGAAAATGTGGTTGACTCGCTCGAAATCACTCCGCACGTCTATGCCGATGGCTACATAGGCTTGAAGACAACCATCCTGCTCGGGTCAGCGCTCACACCCGAGGGCATAAAGCAGTTACCCATTGTCACGAAAAAAGAGATAACTAATGAAGAAACTCGCATCAGACCCGGGGAGAGCCTGATTATTGGCGGCTTTAGAAAGCACGAGAGGCGCGATGTCATCAGAGGCATCCCGTTTCTAAAAGACATACCTATTATCGGGATTTTGTTCTCAGGCAGAGATTTTGAAGAGCGGGTAGTCGAGACGATATTCGTATTGACACCGACCATCTCCACCGGCGGTATCCCGCGCGAGCAAATGATGGAGGAAGTCAAGAGAAAACGCGGAGAGCCCACCAAAAAAGAAGAAGAAGCAAAAGCAAAAGATGACACCGGCCTCGACCCCTTCGGATTCAAGGCCCGCGCCAAAGAGCGGCAGCGCCAGCTCGATGAAGCCGAAGAGACGCGACTGGAGGCCCAGGCGGAAATAGCAGTTGCCCGCCAGACCATCAGAGACGCCCAGGCCCGCATCGAAAAGGCCGAAGCCGAGGCGGAACTGGCCAAAGTCAGGTCCGACAGGGCGGTAGCCGAGGCCCAGACAATCAAGGAAGAGGCGGAAAAGGCCAAAGCCGAGGCCGATGCAAAGGCCAAGGCCGCCGATGAAGCCAAAGCGGCCGCCGACAAGGCAATTGCGGATGCGGCCAAAACAAAGGCGGAGGCCGATGCAAAGGCCAAGGCCGCCGAAAAGGCCCAGGCCGACGCGGCAAAGATAGCTGCCGACGCCACCAAAACCAAGGAAGATGCCCAGAAAGCCAGGGCAGATGCCGACGCAAAGGCCAAGGAGGCCGAACAGGCCTTGGCCCAGGCTGACGCAAAGGCCAAAGCCGCCGATGTGGCCAAGGCCGAGGCCGATGCGAAGACCAAGGCCGCTGAACAGGCCAAAGCCGAGGCCGATGCAAAGGCCGAGGCCGCCGAAAATGCCAAAGCTCAAGCGGACGCCAAGGCCGAGGCCGCCGAACAGGTTATTGCAGAGGCCGGAGAGGCGGAATCTGAGCCGCGCCGGCCCGAAGAAGACACCGACAGCGCTACAGCCAAGGTGCAAGAGCCGGCACCCGAAGAAGACAAAGCCGCTGCCGAGACTCCTAAAGAGGACTCCGACAAGCCAACTGCCGCGAAGCCAAAAGACGACACCAATAAAGTCATCGCAAAGGCGCAAGAGCCCGCATCTGAAGAAGACAAAGCCGCTGCCGAGACTCCTAAAGAGGACTCCGACAAGCCAACCGCCCCCAAGCCCAAAGACACTACCGAAAAGGCCGAAACCAAAACCGCAAAAGCTAATGCCGAGAAGCCCAAAGCCGAAGCCGTGAAGCCAAAAGAAGGGACCAAAGAGCTAAGCCCAAGGTTGCTTATGCTGGTTTTCTCAGCTTTGACTCTGTAGATCCACAGAAGGGATAGTCTATGGACAATCTCAACAGCAACAAACTTGGCGGCCAAAACATCCCGCAGCCAATCCCGTTGAAGGAAGACCTTGACAAGCCGATTCCTTTTGACGTTGGTGGCACAGGCAAGGCTAATGTCTCGCACGCACCTCTGAACTTAGGCGCAGGCCCGGCCGCACCGGCGGCGAAAATCGAAATCCCAAAGCCGGTCGCAAAAACAACCGCCCCCAAAATCGTCTCAACCGACCGAATCACCGGTCTAAGAACCTTCTTCACCAAACTCCACCCCGGGGCTTTGCAGTTCCTCGATGAGCAGGTCGGCAACTGGCTCAAAGAAAACCCCGGTATTGTCATAAAACGAACAAACATAACTACCGGCGAGATCCAGGCCAAAAAGACCGAGCCTAACATAATAATTACGGTCTGGTACTAAACCGGCCTTTGGATTCACCCCTGCTGTGGGCAATTCCTGCATTTGCGGCGGAGCTTGCCGGGAAATCATAATCTTATAGGCAAATGTCCGGTCCTGACGAGTGGCTGTGGACACAACAACCAGACCGGTCCTGTGCTATCACGACTTACATCGGAGATCCACGCGGAGTCTTGACCGTACACTTTCTGAGCAATAATCTGTGCAAGAAGTGCATATTTTTGCTTCATCCGGTTAATGAGTAGGTGGCCGTTGCAGGTCAGGGCCTTGGAGTTGTCTGCAGAGAAAAATCGTTTGGGCAGACGGCCAAATTAGGGCAACCAGGGGGG
>JAGMDR010000324.1 GCA_023128595.1 Planctomycetota bacterium
CCCGAACGATTTTTCTCGGTCCTACGATATCCCAATCTCACCTATCTATTTCCCGGATGTGCCATATTTTCTTCCGTCAAAACTCAGGGGGAGAAGATGTATATGTACGCAAGGTCCAAATACTGCTATATTTAGCAAAAAATCTTCGCACAAAATTTCTTGACATATTGTGTGATTTACATTATTTACTTGGTTTAAGCGTCCGTATGTGGCGGATGACGTAAGATGTTGTGGTTTGTTTTGGAGGCTTTTCGTGGCTAAAGAGCTCGCTCGGGAACTTATTAACGCAGGGGTGCATTTCGGGCACGGCGTCAGCCGGTGGAACCCCAAAGTGGCCCCGTTTATTTTCGCCAAGCGCGGCAATATTCATATCATCGACGTCAAAAAGACCCTGCGGGGCCTGCTCATAGCCAAGAAGCTTCTGGCTGAGGTCGTCTCTTCCGGGAAGGACGTCGTCTTTGTAGGCACAAAACGCCAGGCTCAAAAAGCGGTCGAAGCCGCAGCGCAGAAATGCGGCATGCACTATGTGTCCCACCGCTGGCTCGGCGGGATGCTCACCAACTTCAGAACAATACGCTCTCAATTGCAGAGACTACAGCAGCTTGAGGCTATGGCCAAAGATGGAACGCTTGAAAGCGAGAGCAAAAAGCAGGCATCCAGGCTCAAACGTGAGATGCGCAGAATTACCGCTAACCTCTCGGGGGTCCGCAATATGTCCCGTCTGCCCGGTGTCGTCGTCGTTGTTGATGCTCGCAAAGAGTATCTTGCCTTGAGGGAGGCCAGAAAACTCGGGATTGCAACCGTCGGACTGCTCGATACCGATTCGGACCCCGACACGGTCGATGTGGTTATCCCCGCCAACGATGACTCCATCAGAGCGGTTGATCTGATACTCAACGAGCTGGCTGATGCCGTCGCGATTGGAAAAACTATGGTCTCTGCTCGGCGAGAGCCTGCTCAACGCCCCAGAAGATCGCGTTCAAGAAGGCCTGCGCTGGCCCGCGCCGACCAGGGTAAGTCCCAGGCAGGCGCCGACCAGGACAAGCCTCAGACCACTGCCGACCAGGACAAGCCTCAGACCACTGCCGAACAGGACAAGCCTCAGACCAGTGCCGAACAGGACAAGCCTCAGACCAGTGCCGAACAGGACAAACCCCAGGTCGTCGCCGCCGTTGAGCAAAGCCCGGTCCAGAATCCCGAACCAGCCTCGAGCGAAACAAAAACCGAGCAGCAGGAGCCGGAGAAGCCGGCACCCTGAGCAAGCGTGCGTACTGAGCGTCGCGCCGGAAAAATGACTCCATACACGGCGTGCGGTACACAATGGGATATGCAAACTGCCAATCTCGAACGAGCAATCTTGCAAGTTGTGCAGAAGTCTCCCTGAGCGAAATACGATATACGAACTACGATATACTAAATACGAACTAAACAGGAGCTCTTAAGATGACGGAAATCTCAGCTTCTATGGTGATGAAGCTCCGAAAAATGAGCGGACAGGGAATGATGGACTGCAAAAAGGCGCTCCAGGAAGCCGATGGAGATATCGACAAGGCCCTGGACATACTCAGGAAAAAAGGACTTGCAACTTTGTCCAAACGCGCCGAACGCGAAACCTCGGAGGGAACTGTTGTCGCCTGGGAAAGTGGGGACGGCAAGCGGGCCGGACTGGTCACGCTTTGCTGCGAGACTGATTTTGTCGCCAAGAGTGACGATTTTGTCGCCATGGTTGAAGCGGCGCAGCAGTACGTTGCGGCATGTCCATCTGATAAGGGCGCCGCTAATATCCTGGATACCGACCTCGACGGGGAAAAATTCAGCGACGTCCTCACCGAAACGGTCAGCAGGACGGGCGAGAAAATGCAGGTCGGGGATTTCCAGAAATTTGCACTTGACGGTCCGGGGCTTATAGGCACCTACATTCACTTCAACGGAAAAGTGGGCACGATGGTCGAAATTGAAACCAGCGATGATAGCGTGGCCGCCGCGGACCAATTGAAGCAGGCCGCCTCCGATATAGCAATGCACATTACCGCAACCAAGCCTGTCTCGCTGGACAAGGACGGCATCGACGCCGAAACCATCGAACGGGAAAAGGCCATCTTTGCCGAGCAGGCCAGGAACAAGCCGCCCAACATCATAGAGAAGATTGTCGAGGGCAAATTGAATAAGTTCTTCGCAGAGAATTGCCTTCTCGATCAGCCGTTCGTCAAAGACGACAGCAAATCCGTCGAGCAGATCCTCACCGAGGCCGCCAAACAGGCCGGCGGCGAGGCAAAAATCAAAAAATTCGTCCGATTCGAAGTCGGGTAATATAGTACTCTCTCAGGGTTAAATTGATGAGTGTCATTGCGAGCGAAGCAAAGCAATCTATATTTAGCCTGCGGTTTTACCGCAGGTTTGGACTCACAGAGTACTACCACGCAGAAGATAGAAGAAATAAAAGGGGAAAATGGCCGAGAGCAAATACAAACGCGTATTGTTGAAGCTTTCGGGGGAAACTTTTTGCAGCCCCGGCGGATTCGGCATTGACGGCGAGGCCCTTGAGTCAATCGCCGAAAGGATAGTCCAGATATGTAAGCTCGGCCCACAGGTCGCCGTTGTCGTCGGCGCCGGAAACTTCCTGCGGGGAGAGAGCTTCTCCGAAACCAGCCGAATACCCAGGAACACCGCGGACTATATGGGTATGCTCGCCACCATCATCAACGCCTGCGCCCTGCAGGAGACCCTCGAAAAGCTCGGCCGGCCCACCAGGGTCTTAAGCGCCATCGAGGTCGATGCAATGTGTGAGCCGTTTGTTCGCAGGAGGGCCCTGCACCACCTCGAACACGGAAGGGTTGTGATTCTCGCCGGCGGTACGGGAAACCCCTTCTTCACAACCGATACCTGTGCGGCCCTGAGGGCTTCGGAGCTCGATATAGACCTGCTGATAAAGGCAACCAAAGTTGAGGGCGTTTACAGCGACGACCCGATGAAGAACCCGAATGCAGAGCTGTTTGAAACGTTGTCGTACGATGACATTCTAAAGAAAAGCCTCAGAATAATGGACCATGCGGCCATAAGTCTGTGTCGCGAGAATAATGTCCCCATCATTGTCTTGAATATCTTTGAAATCGGTAACATAACAAAAGCCCTTTGCGGTCAAAAGGTCGGCACCTTAATCTGTTGAACGCGGAGATTCAAAATGCCCACAAAAGAAATTGTATCAGAAACTGAATCAAAAATGAAAAAGGCCCTCGATGCACTGCACGATGAGCTAAAAACCGTCAGGACCGGACGCGCTTCCACTGCATTAGTGGAAAACATAAAGGCCGATTTCTATGGAACGCCCACACCGCTAAAACAGATGGCTACCCTGGCGACCCCGCAGTTTGATATGATTGTAATCAAGCCGTTCGACCCAAGCTCCGTCAAGGAGATCGAAAAGGCTATCAAAAGCACCGACCTGAGCATCGCACCGGTCGTGGACGGAAAAATCATCAGGCTCAACGTCCCGTCGCTCAGCGGGGAAAGAAGAACGCAGCTCGTTCAGCAGGCAAAACACACCGGAGAGCAGACAAAGGTCGGTATTCGCAACATTAGAAGAGATGCAAATAAGCAGCTCGAAAAACAGCAGAAAGACAAAATTATTACCGAGGACGACGTTGCGCACGGCAAAAAACAGGTCGATGATATTACCAGGCGATATTCCGACAAGGTCGATGAGATGGTCAGAAACAAAGTCGATGAGATTATGCTCGATTGATTCCGGCACGGCCCGCGCCTCCTTCGGCAAAGGCCGGATATGACCGGACGTGTAAAACAGTCCACGTAAGCTCCGTATCTGCCGTAGCTCTTCGCCTCGCACGCTTGGTGAGATGGACGGTTCTTTGTGCTGCTTTTGGCTGATACTGTCTTGGCTTAAAATTGCTAATTTTATTTTGGGGGCCTAATCATGCAAGCTGAAGAAAAAACAAAGACTAAGCATCGAAAGAGAACTGCAAGGAGAATCGTCAAATGGATATTGGCGGTTGTAGTTGTCCTGCTTGTGCTCGTAATTCTGGTCGTCCCGGTGTTCATATCATCCGGGAGTTTCCGCCGGTTTATACTGGCCAAAATCAACAGCTCCGTCGCCGGCCGCACCGATTTTGCCGACCTGTCGATGGGCTGGCTAAAAGGCGTCAAGGTCGCGGACTTTAGCTTTGACGACGACGCAGGCCAAATCTCCGTCAAGGTAAAGCAGATCGCCACGAAGCCGCACTACGCCTCTATCCTCGCCGGCAACCTGTCCTTCGGCCAGACGACAATTGACGAGCCCAAAGTGGAGATAAACCTCAAGGACAAACCGCCCACCGGCAATGTTACCGACCCGCAGCCGGCCCCCGTTCCCATAGAGGTCGCCGACATCGCCCTTGTCACCGACGTTGTTATTAACGATGGCAGTGTGAAAATAACCGATTCTCAGGCTCGAACGGCTGAGCTTTCCAAGATAAACTCCAAAATCAGTCTCCGACCTCCTGGAAAGCAGTCAACCTTCGATTTGAATGTGGCCGTATTTGCCAAAGGTAGTGAGTCGAAGATTCATGTCGATGGCCACGTCACACCGACCAAGACCAAAACAAAATCCGGCTGGACCCTCAAGGACAGTGACGGTGACTTGACTATTGAGATTGACGACCTGGACATCGAGTCACTCGAGCCTTTCTTAGAGCTGGCCGGCATTGACGCCAAGGCCAAAGGTGCGATCTCCGCAAATATAAAGAGCGAAATCAGGGACGGCCAAATCGCAAATCTTGAAGGAAAAGTCAGAGGCAGCCGCTTGGACGTAACGGTCGCCGAGCTAAAAGGCGACAGATTGCAGACAACCGCTCTCGATGCCGACATCAAGCTCACACGAAAAGAGCAGATGATTAGGATCGATCAGCTCACGATGAAAACCGACTGGGCCGACCTCAATGCCACCGGCTCCGTCCCCACAACGCTCAAATCCCTGGACAGCCTCCTCGACCCCGATTCGACTTCCGACTTGAAGGGCACGTTCAATTGCGACCTGCCCGTTGTCGCCTCGCAGATGCCCAACACTCTCGGACTAAAAGAAGGAACGAAAATAACCTCCGGCCGATTCAGCGGCGAGGTCCGGACATCCACGCAGGCAGGCCGAAAGCAGATTAAAGCCAGCGCAGAACTGGCCGACTTGAAGGGCACGGTAGGAGGAAAAGAAGTTGCGCTCTCCCAACCGCTCCAGGCCCACGCACTGATATCAAAAGAGCTGATATCAAAAGACAAAACCGTTATGAAGTTCGACGAATTGAACGTGTCCGCCTCATTTGCAAACGTCAATTGCACAGGCACCACCGAAAACCTCCGATACCACGCCGACGTCGACCTCGCAAAGCTCCAGTCCGAGTTAGGGCAGTTTGTCGACCTCGGCGGATACCGGATGGCCGGCCAACTCGTCGAAACCGGACAGATCTCCATCGCCGAAGATAAAATCACCGCTGACGGCGCCGCCCAGGTCAAAGACCTAAGAATTACTTCACCCAACGACCTGACTGCTACCGAGCCAAGGGCCGACATTGATTTTGCCATCGATATCGATAGGAAGGAAAACATCCTCATTATCAATACCATAAAGACTGGCGCAACCTTCGGCACGTTAAGCGTAAAAGATGCCGTCATCCCGCTCGACAAGGACGCCAACGAGCCTATGAATCTCACCGTAAGCGCCGCCGGTGTTGACCTCGCAAAGCTTCGGCCCTTTGCCGTTATGTTCGCCTCTTTTCCCCAAGATAAACTATTGGCTGGCATCGCAGAATCCGAAATCACCGTCACCTCCGAAAAAGACACCTACAAAATCGTAACCGAAAATACCAAGATCAAAGACCTTGAGTTTGGCTCGCCCGGAAAGAAGCCCTTCAAGCAGCCGGAGGTATCGCTCGTCGCCGACGTCGAATTCAACCCGGTCGAAGAGTGGCGATCAATTAAAAGAGTAGAGCTGGTGGGCGAGAAAATAAAGATCAAGAAAACCTGGCTCAAGCAAACGACCAAGGACGACAAGACAAAATTAGAAGGCGCCCTTGATCTCGAATACGACTGGGCCGCCGTTGGTGACGCCGCGTCCGGCTTCCTGCCGCGGGGCCTCAGCCTCCAGGGAAAAAGATCAACCTCGATAAACTTCGTCAGCGAATACCCCGCCGACAAAACCGAGAAGCTCCTGGCAAATCTTACAACCAACAAGTGCAGCCTCGGTTTCGACAGGGCCCTCTACAGAGGACTTGACTTCGGCCCCACCGACTTAAACGCCCAGTTTGAGAACGGTGTGCTCAGAATCGACCCGTTCTCCACGACTGTCAGTAGCGGTCAAATCAAGTTCGCCGCCAACGCCGACTTTACCCGGGATTCTACAATCATCCAAATACCTCAGCCAATCTCAATACAAGGAGTCCGGATCAACGAGACTCTGAGCCGTGAGTTTCGCGGCCTTCTTGCCTACCTCAACCCGATGTTTAAGGATTTCATCGGCCTTAGCGGCGGTCTGAATTTCAGCGCCGAGAAGCTCGTAATGCCGCTGGACCCGGAACGCCGCAACGATATCCAGATTGTCGGAACCTTCGGGATGGACAATGTAAGCCTCAGGCCGGCCGGCTTGCTGGGACAAATCATCTCCTTAATCGGTGAGAGTCCGCAGGCGCGTACGAAAATCCACCCTACCGACTTCACTGTGCGGGATGGGTTCGTTCGCTACGACAATATGCAGGTCGATATCGGCAGCACTCCCGTCAACTTCAAAGGCGCCATCGGTCTGGATAGATCGTTGGATATGATGCTTGGCTTGCCCTTGGGCCGGATGCTGAGAATCGGCGATGAACGCACCGGGACAAGGATTTGGCTGCCGCTGACCGGCACGATCGATAAACCCAAGCTCGATACCGCCAGACTCCTCGAAGACCAATTGCAAGATACGATCAAAGGCCTTCTTGACGGATTACTAAAGTGACAACCGGACTTTTGCAAAACTCTTTTGACAACACAAAAATCGCAGACTACGGCCATTGGCTGGAAAACCGGATAATCCCCGGACTCAATTAGAGACTTCGTCTCAAATTTGAAAGGGACAAGAATGTTCAAAGAGCTTTTGTCCACGCCCACCTTTCGGCTTGGTAAAGCAGGACGCTTTGCAGTCTTTCAGGTTAAACTCTGGTCCCATTGCGCCCGACTGCTAAAGAAAAACCGCGCAGGCCAGCAGGCTGCAGCACTGTCATACTATACAATCTTCGGTCTCGTCCCTGTCGTTATCGTAATCCTTTTGCTCTTCCAGTCACTCTCGGCCCGGGACGTCGGACAGAATGTCAAGAGTATGTTCTATGACCAGCTAAAGTTGACCGGAATAAAGTACGCCACTGATGAAGGAGACGTACTGCTCGCGGACCATCTCGATGAAATCGTCCAGCGGTTCTACGAAGGGCTGAACACCGGCTCCCTGACGCTTATCAGTGGAGCACTCATCATCTGGGCCGCACTGGCGCTGCTCTCGAAAATAGAAAAGGCATTCAATAATATATGGCACGTCGCAAGGGGCAGGGGCTTCGTCCATCGAATTATCAACTATTGGGCCGTACTCACCCTTGGCCCGCTCCTTATCGCTGTCGGTTTCTACATAGCAAGACAATACGCAAATTTGGGCGAATTGCAAAAGGGTATCCCGTACATCTCGCGAATCGGAGCCGTCCTTTTGTCATACTTGCTTGCCGCCCTTGTATTCTTCCTGCTCTATTTCGTGCTGCCCAATACAAAGGTGCGGGCCAAAGCTGCAATCTGGGGCGCCGCGGTTGCCGCCTTGGTTTGGACTCCGGCCAAGTGGGGACTCGACCAGTATGTTACCGAGTTCATCCCGTACAGCAAGGTCTATGGCGTCGTCGGACTGGTACCGCTCGCTGTCTTCTGGATTTTTGTCACGTGGCTCATCGTCTTGTTCGGCCTGCAGGTGACCTACACGACTCAGCACCTGAACACGCTGGACGCGGCCGAGATCGCAGCGGCCCGAAAAACCGACAGGCGCTTCATCGCCAACGATATCACCGCGATCAATGTCGTCAGGACAATCGCCGACGCCTTCGAGGAAAACAACGCCCCCCTTGAAGCCGAAGTCTTATGCGGCGCACTGGATCTGCCGCCCGAGTTCGGCCGGAAAATACTCGACCACCTCGTTGAAAAAGCTCTCATCGTGAAGACTTCAGAACCAACCGTAGGGTACGTCCCGGCAAAAGACCCCGCCAACATCAAGTTGTCCGAAATAGCCGACGCCCTGGCCGCTGCCGGTTTTGCCCAGACCACCCCCGAGCATTCCGACAAGCTCGAACAGATAATCGATTCCCAACGCTCCGCCCTCGCTAAGTACACCGTCAGGCAAATCCTAAAAATCGAACCCCCGAAAACCGAAACTACCCGACAAAAACCACCCGAAACTCATCGCGCCGATGATACAAATCCCAACGACGCCGAGCCTCCCCCACCGACCACACAGACATCATAGCGCGCGAAATCAAAGATACCCTTCTGCCGAAAGCGCATACCGCAATATTTGGCCCAGGGTTTTACCCTGGGCTCTCACCGTGGGTCCTTGCCCTACTTCTTCTTGCGCAGATTCTCTTGCTGATAACGCTGCATTTCTTCCATCGGCACTGCCGTTTGCAGATACTCTTTGTTGAGACCGCCTTTGCTTTTGGTTATTTCCAGATGGTCGATCACCTTACCCTCAAGATTGAAGACCTTCATCTTCAGCTTGTTCCCCTTGATCTCAAACAGGCAGAAGTGATGCACTCGGTCTGCGCAGGCGTGCTGCTCGGTAGGCTTGAGCTCATATAGCGACGCACCGCCGCCGCCTGTGGTGATGTAAGTTACGTAGCTTTGCCCGGTTCGGCCCGGCGGCTCGATCGGTCGAAACCGCTCATACTGATGCGAGTGGCCCGTCAGCACAAAATCAATGCCCGCTTCGGCAAGTTTCGGCAGCGCATCAGGACGGCCCCACGTCGAGTGATGGCCCCCGAAGTTCAGGCTGGGTATGTGGTAGCTGACAAACTTCCACTCGGCGCTGCTGTCCTTGGCGTCGCGCACAATTAGATCCAGACGTTCTTTGGTCCCCTGCCCCCTGGAGACATTATCCAGGCAAAAATAGTGCACCGGCCCGTAGTCGAAAGCATAGCTGTTCTTCTGTCCTTGCGGTATCAGCAGTTTCTCGTAGTTGCCGCTGCCGCCCTCGTGATTGCCCTTGGCGATATAGATAGGCGTCCTTTCTGCCAGCCCCTTCACAGGCTCGAAGTACTGAGGCCCCCATTGCTCATACTTGCTGCCGCTGCTCACCAAATCCCCGCTGTGCACCACGAAGTCAGCCTTCTTCTTAATCATCAGCTCAACCAGCTTTCGGTGCGTCTTGGGGTTGCTCCGGCTGTCCCCGTAAACAATGAACCTGACCTTGTCCGTATCAACCGGCACCGTGCGAAATCTATGCGCCCGACTTCTAACCTCCGGCCCGGTGACGCGATACCTATAAACCTGCCCGGCCTCGAGGTCTTCCAGCCAGACCTTATGAATATAAGCGGTCCTCTTGACGGTCTTGTTGTCTTCCTTGACCTCATACGAGACCTCCTCCGGCGTGCTCTCAACGTATTCTTTCGCCTCCGTGGCCTTGCCGTAATGCAATTTGCACGCCCCTGCCGTACTCGTCTCCCACATCAGGGCCGCTCGATCCTGATACACCCGAAGCAGCACCGGGCCTTTCGTTATCGCGGGCCGTCCCTGGCGCAGCTCAGCCCGCGCGGGAATCGCTGCACAGCCGACCGCCGCCCCCACAGCCGCACCCAAAGCCGCGACCAGACAGATCATCTGCCGTGTCAATATGTTGCCGCTCAATCTCCAACTTTTCCGACATCTGCCAATTCCCATATCAAGCCTTTCTTCCAAAAAACTGAACTAATTACTTCTTGCTCTAACTAACTTCACCAGCGTATTACCCCCGTCATATATAAAAATCAGCCCGAAGACAATAAGCGCTGCCGAGCAGATCAAAAGCACGATTCGGAGGCTGCGCTCGCCTAACAACGTTGATCCTTTATAGCTCGCCCAGGCCAGCGCGCCGAGCCATATAAGATCACACAGCCAGTGAACGACCGCAAAAAGGACAAACGCCCATATTCCCAGTTCACCGGCACGAGTGGCAAGCCCAAGCCCGATAGTCGCCCACCACATAAGAAAATACGGATTACCCGCCGTCAGCACGATTCCCGCCATAATCGGCGCACCCTTAATCGTCTTGGCCTGCTCCTGTTCCAATGATCGCAGGCTGCGTAAAATCTGAACCGCCATTACAAGAAGAAAAACACCCCCCGCAAACCCGATTACCATCTTGACGGCCGGGTTTTCCAATACCTTATTCATCCCGACCACAATCAAGACTATCAGCGGAAACTCAACAATCCCATGCCCGACCGCGATAAGCACCCCAGCGAACCGGTTGCGCGACCCCATCACAATAGTAGTAGCCGTTACCGGCCCCGGCGCCATCACCCCGGAAAGCGATATCCCAACCACACCAACTAAGAATAAAAGCAACTTCATCAGCCCACCAAATCATTCACCGATGATTTTCACCAGCACTCTTTTCTTTCTTTTGCCGTCGAACTCGCCGTAGAATATCTGCTCCCAGGGTCCGAAGTCGAGCTTGCCCTGCGTAACGGCCACCATCACTTCCCTGCCCATCACGCTGCGCTTCAGATGCGCATCGGCGTTGTCCTCGAAGCCGTTATGCCGATACTGCGAATAGGGCTTCTCCGGCGCCAGCTTCTCTAACCAGGCCTCGAAGTCGTGATGCAGTCCTGACTCATCGTCGTTGATAAAGACGCTGGCCGTAATGTGCATCGCGTTGCACAGCACAAAGCCTTCCTTGATACCACTCTGGCTCAGGCACGCCTCAACTTCCGGCGTAATGTTAATAAACTCCCGCCGGTTCTTCACATTAAACCAAAGCTCTTTTCGATAACTCTTCATAGCCTTAGCTCCTGATTCAGTCCTAATACTGCGGCCCGCCGGTTTTTTTGTCGGCCGATACTTGCTCCTGGGCCGAAACTTGCCGACCCTTTGAATACCGGCAGCATTGTAACAAGTTTTACCCGCCGCCGCCACAATCCGCATGAAGCCGCGATTAAATCAATTGGTCCTAATTTGTGTGAACCTGTCCTGAGCTTGTCGAATGGATTCGTGGTTAAATTCTCTTTGTCTCTTGGTGCCTCAATTCGACACCCGCGCCAATAACCTCTTGCAAATTTGCCGATCGTCGGTTATCATAATTGCCTCCGGAAAGTCGGATTTGAAAGACGGTGCTTGCTGATGGAAAAGAAAACCTGGCTAAAACTCATCTTCACCGCAATCTTCATCAGTGCTGTCGCCACAGGAATCTATCTGCAATGGCGCCCGGTCGCAGACGACTCCGGCCCCCTCGCCGGCTGGGGCACCGGAAAACTCAAGGCCTCCGAAAAGGCCTACTACAAAAACCGCATCGAGAACATCATTGAGAACTGGCAGAATACTCGCAGAAACGCTGAACGCGACAGAAAAACGGGCCGATTCAAGGATTCCTATACCACCTACCTGGTTATTGATACAGCCGAAAACGCAATATGGATCGAAGATAAAGGGAAAATTCAACAGGAAAACCACACCGAACTTCCCGCAAAGATGAAATCGATGCTCTACTACTCAACTCCACAAGGCAACACCGAGCTCCCCGGCCGGACCAGACTTAGAATCCGAGGGTACAACACACAACAACACACTCCGGGGCAGTTCTATCTCGTGGGCACCGGCCGCGGCGTCGGGAATATCAACTTTCATTTCAGCGACAGCGGCAGAGGAAGCGGCTATAGCTCCGGCCCCTTTGTCCTCCAACCCTACGATTCTTCAGCCAGGGAACCGGAAAATTCCTACGGCTCGCTCATCGTCACCGATGCCGAGTACCAAAAGTACCGCGACTCCATCCCCCCTTCCGACCCAAACCAGCTCGACGGGCAAAACGCCAAAACTCAAGACCAATCAGTCCTCGACCGGAACAAGGCAAACTGGCTCAAGGTTGAAAAGCTCCTGTATGGCCGAATCGAAAAAGAGGTTGTCAAAGCCGGCCTTGAGATCAGAAACGTGAAAGTCGAACCAGGCCCCGATTATTCCGCCGCACACGCCGAGGTCGGCGCACGCAGCAGCGGCGTGCTCCGTGGGATGTTTGGCGGTCACTTCTCTGGTGACCTGTATCTCAAGATAGACTGCCTTGGAGGCGACATCTGGTATGCAAAGACAGCTCCAGACCCGCGCTGGCCGAAGATGGTTCGCCGCAATCAACCCGAACTCGAGTTCCTCATTTGTGCGAGCGGGGACATCCCAGCCTCGCAGCGCACCGAGCTGCTCGAAAAAGGACGAAAAATTCAACAGATCTTCACCTCCGCCGAGCTCTCGAAGTGGAAGGCAACCCTGCCCAACGGCGCAACTGCTGAATTCATCGGAATCTGCGAGCACCCGAGCGCCGGCAAGCAATGGTGGGGACCGGACGGCAGCCCAATCGAGCACGCCCCATACTCTAACACCGAGACATACGTTCAGTCCCCTGAAGACCGCAAGATGTTCGAGATCGCCTGGAGGATAAAACTCCCGGAATCCCTCGGCGGCGGGACAAGACACACCGGCCTCGAAGGCGCCAGGGGTTCCTACCACGGACAGCTACGCGATAGATACGGAAGCCGCATAATAGACAATCTAAATGCCGGGGCCTACACCTTTGACAAGTCTCGCAAAAAAACGACATTGAACGTCGCCCTAAAAGTCGGCGAAGGCGATTTCCAGCGCGTCGAATTCAAAAACATCTCCCTCGTCCCCGGCCAAGACCCCGGATTCAAAATCGAAATGGAGAACTAACACTTTGCAACAGACCAAACCCAGACTGTCATTGCCAGCACCTCACCGGATTCTCAGGAGGCAT
>JAGMDR010000325.1 GCA_023128595.1 Planctomycetota bacterium
CTGAACCCACTGCACTGCAACCGCCCAACGCTCCCGAGAGCCCTGCTCTAACGCAATGAACTGAACAAAGTGTTTGCCTGCAAAGGCCGGGCCCAGCCAGTCAGTCCGTTTGCCCCGGCCGCCCACGACCGGCTCATTCATAAGGTCGTAGCAAAAAACGGCGGGACTGCCGGCGCATCGCTGCGCCACAGCCTCCCAGAATCGCCCCTGAACGTCCCACCGTTTCTGCTCGGCTAACTCATCGTACCATCGGGGGACATCTTTTTTGTGGTAGCAGCCAAGCCCTGTTATATCCAGATAAATCCGTAACTGCTCAGCCAACTCGACCACTCGGCCAAGCTGCTCTAACGATGCTTCATTCGGCTCATTCGGCCCCTTCATAAACTTACCCACCTGAAGATGGATCCGAACAGTATTGGCGCCGAGCTGCTTCATTTCACGAAAATCTTCCTCGACCGTACTCCACTCCCGGTGCCAGTAGTCCTCAATCAGCCGGCCCTGGTCGTCGTGATCGTAGTTGAATCCCCACGGCACGAATCTTTCTCCCGATTCGGCCAGCGCAAAGGTCCGATTGTCCTGCGAAACCTTCACCCATTGGAGTTCTGCCCCGCAGACCGAAGGCACGGCAATCGCCGCCGCGAGGCAAAGTCCCACCCACCACCTCACAGCGCTGCGCCGAAGTTCATCATTGAGGATTCTACATTCGATATTCGTCATTCGCTCCCACCGAGCAGCTTCCTGTAAACCTCTTCTATCCTATCAACCATCGTCTCCGGCGCAAACCTCTCTTTCACGGACTCTTTGCCCTGTTGGCCGAGCCTTCTTCTCAAATCATCGTCTTCTATCAATTCCGCGCAGGCATCAATCAATTGCTCGACGTTCTTCGGCTCAATTAGTCGCCCGGTGTTCTCATTTACCACTTCTCTTGCCCCGTCGACATCAAACGATATCGCGGCTTTTCCACACAGCATCGCCTGCGGTAGCGTCCTGGCAAGGCCTTCCCGCAGCGAGCAGTGCACAAGAATATCCGATGATTGTATCGCAAGCGGAATCTCGCTCGGCGGCATAAGACCTGCAAACTTAATCTTATCAGCCAAGCCCAATTCCCGAACCTGCCGCTTGAAACTGCCGGCTAAATTCCCATCACCGACGAACAGCCAAACGCAATTGGCAAATCGCTTCGAAAGCTCTTTGGCCGATTCGATAATATACTTATGCCCCTTGAGCATAAACAGCCGGGCAATCGTCACAAGCACAACAGCATCGGCCGCAATCCCGTACTTGCCCCGAAAATCCCTCTTGCGCTGCTCATCAATCGGCTCCAAAAACCCCTCTTCCTCAATCGCCGAATATGCCGTGACATACTGCTCGGGCCGCCCGATGCCCGCCGCCAGCGCCTGGTCGGTCATCGCATCGGCCACACTAATAAAAAAATCCGTCCGCCTTGCAGTCGATTTCTCGATGGCGATATAAAACCTATTGAGCCAGTTACTTTGATACCGATGAAAAGCTAGCCCGTGTATCGTATGCACCACCGCCGGCCTACGCCGTTCCGTCCTGTCATTGCGAGCAGCTTGTTCTTTTCTGTCATTGCGAGGAGCGAAGCGACGAAGCAATCTCGAAACGTAACGGCTGAGATCGCCACGGCCTGCTTCACCGCCCTCGCGATGACGAAGAACACAACCATATCCGGCAAACCTGCCCAATATCCCCGCCTTCGCAGAGTGCGTATGAACAACGTCCGGCTGCAACTGCCGAAGCAGCCTTTTAATCTGGAAGTAGCTGGGGACATCGTTAAGAGGATTGATAGCCCGCCGAAGCCTCTCAACCACCACCACTTTGTAAGCCTGCTCCTTTGTCTGCTCGAACAGCTCCCCCTCAGGCCCTATCGCCGGCCCCGTGATCAAAGTCACATCGTGCCCCCGCTGCGCAAGCAGCTTGCACGTTATGAGCGTATTCTCCTGCGCCCCACCGAGTATCAGCCTGGTTATGATATGAGTAATCTTCATTCAGGGTGTATCAATCACTGTACTGTGATGGGGATAATCCTCGTTTTGCATTTTTGACAAAGGACCGTGCCTTCCTGTAGTTGAGTCCGTCTCCCCTATCGAACGAACAAGTCTCCAGGGTGTCTATAAGTCTGTATCTGCCTTTGTGTATCTCATCGCGCACCTTCGCAAAATACGTCTCGAAGTCGAAGTCAAGCAAATGTTCGAGCAGGACGCATGCGATGGCGGTGCGCATATCAGCATCCTGTGAATCCCCATGTTCGGCGACCACATCCCAGACGTTTTCGGGCGTGGAGTCAATTAGCTCCGATATCAGGACTAGTGCTTGCCAGCGGCAATTGTTGTCCGCATCACCGACAAGCGACCTTGCCAAATCGAAGTAGTCCGAAGGGTCATCTCCCTGCTTGATCTGTTTTCGCATCAATGCGAGTGCAAACAGTCGGTCACCGGATTCCTTTGAAGCTGCCAGCGTAGAGAGTTCGTCCGTAGAGAAACACCTTCGCTGCCTCTCTGCTCTATCCGACGCTTTGTTCAGCGGGCTCTTTGTCATTCAATACTTAATCCACACTAAGCAGAGGCCTTGTGGCGGGGCGAGTCGGCCCGCGGCGGTGCGGTCCTTTGCTTCGATAATTTCGGTCATCTTTTCGGCCGGCCATCGACCAATTCCCACGTCTGCCAGAGTCCCGACGATATTGCGAACCATATTATACAAAAACGCGTCCCCCTCCACATAAACATATACCCAATCTTCTTCGGCTGGCCCACCGCGCGTGACATCGCACCGAAATACCGTCCGCACCGTGTCCTCTCTCTTGTCGCCACCGGATGCGAACGATTTGAAATCCTTCTTCCCGACCAGCAGCTTCGCCGCCTCACCCATCGCCGCAACGTCAAGCTCGCCCGGCAGATGCCAGCAGTGCCTCACTCGCAGCACCGGCCGAACCTGCCCCGTATAAATCGCATAGCGGTACTGCTTGCTTGTTACCGCCCCGATCACATCGAACCGGCGCGGCACCTCCACCGCCTCGACAATCGCCATATCGTCGGGCAGCCGGTCTGTAATCGCTTTCGCAAGGTTCTCCGTCGGTACCGCCGAGTCGATTTGAATAAGCCCGACCTGCCCCAGCGCACTGACCCCCGCATCGGTCCGGCTCGCCCCGCATATCCGCACCTTCGGCCCCAGCAGCTCCCGTATCGCCTCGGTAAGCACGCCCTGAATGGTTCTAAAGCCGGGCTGAATTTGCCAGCCGTGATATTCCGCCCCGTCGTACGCAATTGTCAGCTTTATGTTGCGAATGGCCATCCCGGACCCCGCCAAAGACTTATTCCTTCGCCCCTCAAACGCATCGAGATTCCCAACGCCCTGCGCATCTAAAGCAGCTTCTCTGCGATCTGCACCGCATTCAGCGCCGCACCCTTGCGCAACTGGTCGCCGGCGACCCAGATATTGATGCCGCGGTTCTCGGCTAAAGACTCATCCTGCCGAATCCGCCCGACTAAGATATCGTCCTTGCCCGACGCATCAATCGGCATCGGGAAGCGGTTGTTTCGGCGATCGTCCAGCACCGTCACGCCCGGCGCCGTACTCAACAGGTCCCTCACCTCATCCGGCGTAATCGCCTCGGTAAATTCGAGATTGATGCTCTCGCAGTGCGCCCGCATCACCGGTACCCGAACACACGTGCACGTAATCGCAATCTCAGGACAATCGAAAATCTTTCGCGTTTCCTTGACCATCTTCATCTCTTCTTCGTTATACCCGTTGGGCCCGAGCGCCGAATTATGGTTGAAGCAGTTGAACGCAATTTGATACGGAAACGCCTTGCACGTCGGCTCCTTACCGTCCAGTATCTCGCGGCTCTGATTCTCTAATTCGAGCATCGCCGACATACCCGCCCCGCTCGCCGCCTGGTACGTGCTCACCACCATTCGCTTGACCGCGTTGGCCTTATGCAGCGGCCAGACCGGGACTATACCGATTATCGTCGAGCAGTTCGGATTGGCAATGATGCCCTTATGCCCCGCAATTGCCTCGGCATTTATCTCCGGAATAACCAGCGGCACCTCCTGATCCATTCGAAAGGCAGAGGAATTATCGACAACCGCCGTGCCCGCTTCGACCGCCGCCGGCGCAAACTCCTTGCTCCGCGCGCCGCCGGCGCTGAACAACGCAATATCAATCCCCGCGAAGCTGTTCTTCCCCAATTCCTCAACGATATATGTCTTGCCTTTGAACTTGATTTTCTTACCTTTCGACCGGCTGCTCGCAAGAACCTTCAGCGAATCAAACGGAAAATCCCGCTCTTCCAGAATCCGCAAGAACTCCTGACCAACCGCCCCCGTCACACCCGCGATCGCCAGATTACAGCCCATTCTAAAATCTCCTAAACAACCTGTTCCTTCTGTGTCTTTTGTGCCTCTTTGGGGCTAATACATCTTATTGTCATTCCCGCGAAACCTGTC
>JAGMDR010000326.1 GCA_023128595.1 Planctomycetota bacterium
ACCTACCCATTTCCCGGATGTGCCATATTTACTATTTATTCGGCTTCTACCACCCCTTATCCCCGCGTGCCTTTGGCGGGGATCAACTTCGAGACTTGTCCCGATGCTATCTATCAGCCTTCAAATCCCGACATTCTGATACCCTGACGAAGTCCGACAATCTGCTTGTGGATTGACGAAAAGTGATAGCCGTAAGATTCCGTGAGGGCTTGCAAGACGGCTGAAGATTCAAAGGCTCAAGGTGCAGACTGAGTGCGCTTTGCTCGTGTGTAGGTGTTGGCGCCGATGGTTCTTAATCGCTTGTCTTTCAAACGGCACTTGGGATGGAAGCAACGGGCTACTTCCATTTGCATTTTCGTTCTATCAGGCGGTGGTCGCCGTGGCAGTCGGTGCAGTATTTTTTTTCAGCGGCATCGGCGAACAGGGATTTGTGCTGCTCGGCGGGGAGCTTGTCCTTGGGGTGACAGCCGAGACAGAACGGGTTGATCTTGTCCCTGGGATACATTATGTCCGGTGCTGTGCCGTTGCCGCCGGATGCCCAGGATTCGTCTGCGATGTGCTCGTCGCATTCGCCGTGGCAGTGTGCACAGCCCATATCCTGGCGTGCGTGGGTGACGGCGATATCCTCCTGCATGTAGTTGATGTGGCAGACGAAGCAGCGGGAGTTGTCGGCCATAGGGCCTTCGGGCTCACCGGCTTCCGGGGCATCATCGAGCAGCAGCAAAGGCTCGTCGTCAAGCAGCAGCGGCTTATCATCGGTTGCAGGTTTCTTGGCGGTTTTGGAATCTGCTTGCTCACAGCCGGTCGGCAGCGTGAGCGCTGCTGTTAGAATCAGCATAAAGAAACAATATCTCATACTCTCTACCCTGGTGTTAAATGCAGCGACACAAGGAGCGCTGCCGTTGTCATTTTCTATCGCGAACAGTCACAGAGCGGAAACAGCGGATTAGACGTATTCCCAGTTCTTGAGCCACTGGTAGTTGCGCGGCAAGGCGGCCCAGGCCTCTTTGTTGGCGTTCTGCAATTCAGCGGTTTCCCGCAGGTCGAGCTGACGGCGCTCCTTGACGGCCCTTACTACGTTATCGACGTGATGGATGCTGTTCATTCCGGGGATCGGAATTACCGTGTTGCTGTTCAAAATGTATCGGATGGCCAGACGCGCTCGTTTGTCGTTTTCCTCCTGGTTTCCCCTGAAGAGCGAGCCGGCGGCAAAAGGCTTGATGCCGAAAGAGCCCACGTCACACTTCTTGAACGCTTCGAAGACGCTGTCTTTGGGAGCGGCCTTGCTCATCGTTGTGAAGGGGAAGCAGACACAGTCAATTTGGGGGAAGTATTCGATCATAAACTGGATCCAACGGCGGTCGTGCGTGGAGAAGCCGATGAAACGCGCCTTGCCCTGCTTTTTGGCTTTCTCGAGTGCGTCAACAAGCTCGCAGGCGGTGTTGAAGGAGTGTCTGCCGCCCGGCTCGTAGCAGGTTACGCGCCACAGGTCGGTGAATTCCTGATTGGATTCCTTGAGCAGTCCATCGAGCACTTCGAGCAGTTTCTTGGAGGTTCGGAAATTGGAGCTTCGAATCTCGTTGCCGCAATGTGACAGCGAGAGGTACATCTTGTCGCGGCGTCCTTTGAGCGCCTTGGAGTCTCTGATGACCTCGCCTCTCGTGCAGGCGTCGATGTAGTTGATACCGGCGTCGATGCAGCGGCTGACGATTTCCGTGCGGTCTTCCTGGTTGCTCCTGGAGTGGCCGCCCAGGCATACGGCTGAGACCATGAGATTTGTCTTTCCCTGCCTTCGATACTCCATATTCTCGTTGTAGTTTAGGATTTTGGACGTGTTGACCGGTCTGGAACGTGCGGCTTTTACACTTGGCACCGCTGCGGCGCCGAGACCAACGGCGACGCCCGCGGCGGCCATTGCAGTATCTCGCATAAAACGGCGTCGTGTTACACTATTGTCTTGCATCGTTTATCTCCTTTCAGGACTGTTCAGGCCGTCTCGGCCTGGCTATTTTCTTAAACCTGGTTTAGGGCGACCCCAAAACAAATGTTGATACGTTTGCGGATTATAACAAGTTCAGTTACAGATTGTCAAGTTATGTCTATTTACGGCTGCTGCGGCCTACGTTTTGGCGCTGTTATTTGGCTTTGGTCAGCGGCTGATTAGTCTTTAGCTGGAAGATGGCCTTTATCTCATCGTCGGAGAGGACTCGGTCGTAAATGCGGACGTCGTCGAGCAGGCCTGTGAACCGCCTGCCTATTCTGACGTCGAGATCCTTGCCGGTATTGACGGGCCAAAGGTCCAGCAGGCCGATGTCGTGTATTTCGGCGATCTCGCCGTCCTTGTAGAGCCTGACGTCGTCGTGGAGGTTGGGTAGCTCTGCTTCCAGCAGCACAATGGCCACGTGATGCCACTTGTCGTCGTGCACCTGGTCGTTAATATAGTAGTATCCCCCGCTGGGTGTCAGGCCGACGCGTCCTCTTATAAAGCCGTAAGTCCACATCTGGCCGAAGTCGTCCGCACCCCAGGACGTGATTTCGCCTCTGGAGCTTTTCGTTTTGATCCAGGCTGTTACGGCTCTCGGTTTGGTGCCGGTGACGCCCTTGTATTTTGTTATTTCCACGTAATCCCGGCCGTCGAGCTTGAGGGCTTTTCCGATGCGGCCCTCGGCGGAGCTCTTGTCAAACGACAGATCTCCGGTAAGGGCGCCCTTGCGCTTATGCCTGGAGGAATCGACGGCCGTTTTGCCGGCGGTCTCGTCAAATTTCCACCAGCCGACGAGATGCGGATCGGTGTCAAGGGTTGTGGGTTTGTCTTGGCCTGTGGCGGTAAGGGCCCAGGACAGGCACAATACCGACGCCAGGACACAAAGAATTGGAAGGCTCGATTTCCTAAACATAATACTTCTCCTAATCTGATGTTTTCTTTTCAGACCTGTTCGGCTACATCATTGAAATCGGATGCTGCCAATATAGCAAATCCGCCGTGAGAATCCAACCATGAAAACTCACTTTTCGCAGGTTTTTTTTGGGTCGGGATCAGACCTTTCGGGCGGGGCGCTGCGCTTGAGCGTGCCACCCGGTTGGCGACGTGCTGGGCGAGTAAACGGCCGTGGGGGTAAAAGCCGAGCATTGGCCGATGGATTATCACAAAACAGGTTGGAATGAGACTGTCGAATAGGGTATTATGGACGGCGGTCCGGCTGATTGGTCGTTCGGGCGGTTTTGAGTGAGAAGTGTTGGCTGATGTGAGCGATATTTGTTACAAATCGCTGTCAATGTCACTATCAAATGGGGTATTCAAGAACATGTGTGCCGTGGATGGAAAGAAGTCCTTATTTCTGCTGTTAGTGTGTATCTGTTTGATGCCACAGCAGCTTTTGTATGCGAAGTCGCCTGGGAACAGGAGCGGTGAGAAGCGGGCATCCGATGGTGTGGTCTTGAAGAAAGTCCTCGGCGTGCGTGATGCAGGTGAGAATTTGCTTCGACCGGATGCGTGGAGGCCCTGGCAGGAAGGGTTCGAGAGGCAGGGCGATATTTTTGTTTGCGACAATGGCGGCGATGCCCGGGTCCAGCGGGGTGCTTCCCAGGCGGTTACGCTGAACCAGGTCAGGCCCGAGCCGATTGTGGCTGTGGCGTGGAGCAAGGCCGAGGGCGTGGGGGGCGGCCGGGACAGCGACTATTCTCTTTATCTTGACCTGATTTATTCGGATGGGACGCCGCTGTGGGGACAGGTTGACACCTTTAACGTCGGCAGTCACGACTGGGAGAAGGCCAAGGTTATTGTGTTTCCAGCCAAGCCGGTCAGGTCGGTTTCTTTTCATATTCTTCTACGGCGTCACGCGGGCAAGGCGTGGTTTCGCGGAGCCGAGCTGCGGGTGATGAAGCCGCCTAAAGGGGCATCTCTGTTCGACGGCGTGCCGGTTGCGCCGGTGCGTTCGGCGAGAGAGGGGTTCGCGGTTCGCGACGTGGCGGCTGGGTCGGACTTCGTTCGCATCGAACGCAAGGCGCTCGGTCTCGAACTGAAGTATCGAGAGCGGCGAAGGAACAATGCGGTTTTCCTTGATGTCAGCATTTCCGACACGACCGGTAAGGATCGGGCGATTACTTTTGTCTATACTGTTCCTGTTGCCGGCGATGATTGCCGCTGGTTGGCGGACCCGCGTCGTAGTTTCGAAGTTGAGGCCGGTCGCGAATACCTGAACGCATCGAGTTTTGGTGTGGGGGCAAACGGCCGGCTCTCGCGTTATCCTTTTGCGGCTGTGACTTCCGCCGGCCGGGGCATCGGCCTTGGGATTGATATGGCGCGGCCGGGATTTTTCCGCGTGGGTTACAACGCAGGGACGAAGGAATTGTTCCTTGCGTATGATATTGGACTTGCTCCGGAGAAGCCGACGGCCCGGTTGAGCTTCTCCAAATTCGATTTCGACCCGAAATGGCGGTTTCGCTCCGCTCTCGCGCGGTATTACGAGATTTTCGGCGATAGTTTTCGCCGGCGGATTGCCGAGCAGGGGCTGTGGATGCCTTTTGCGAAGATCAGTGCGGTCAAGGGGTGGGAGGACTTCGGCTTTGCGTTTAAGGAAGGTACGAACGAGACGAAGTGGGACGATGAGCACGGGATAATTACGTTTCGCTATACCGAGCCGATGACGTGGTGGATGCGTATGCCTAAAGAGATGCCCCGTACGCTTGCGGCGGCTTTGGGTGAGGCGCGGCGTCTTGCCGAGGAAAAGGGAGATGTCCGGGCGAAGGCGTTTTTGAGCAGTGGTTATCACGACCAGGCTGGGCAATTTCCGGCTCGGCTGAGGGATACGCCGTGGTGTGACGGTGCGGTCTGGAGTATTAACTCGATGCCCGGAATAAGGGGCGAGAAGACCGATTTCAAGAACAAGTGGAACCCGCAGCTTCGAGAGCGTCTCTACGGCCCGGCCCGAGCCGCCGACCTCGACGGCGAATATATCGATTCGAGCGAGGGGTATGTAACGGATGAGCTTGACTTTCGGCGGGAGCACTTTGGCATCGCACAAACGCCTTTGACTTTTTCTCTTGATAGTCGCAAGCCCGCCATCTTTCGGGGTCTGATTGCGTTTGAGTACGTCCGCGCCATCGAGCGCGACGTTCACGGTATGGGCAAATTGATGATGGCCAATTCCACGCCGATTCGATTGTGCTGGCTGGCGCCGCTGCTGGATGTTATGGGTACTGAGACCAACTGGAATCCGGGCGGGAAGTGGCGGCCAATGTCGGACGCCGAACTGCTTTATCGCCGGGCGATGTGCAAAGGCAAGCCGTATTGCTTTTTGATGAACACGCGTTTTGAGGAGTTCTCGCATGAGCTTGTTGCCAAATATATGAAGCGGGCCCTTGCTTACGGTATGTTTCCGGGCTTTTTCAGTCACAATGCCTCTCAGGGCCATTACTTTACCCGGCCGGAGCTTTACGAACGCGACCGCGGGCTCTTTAAGAAATACGTTCCGCTGTGCAAGCTAATTGCTCAGGCCGGCTGGGAGCCGGTCACCGGGGCCTATTCGAGCGACGAGCACGTGTATGTCGAGCGGTTCGGCGAGCGATACCTTACCGTTTTCAATGACAGCGGGCAGGAGCGGACGGTAACAATCACGATGGAAGGGGGCTCCCCGAAGTCGGGCCGGGAGTTAGTGCACCGGCGGGCCATCAACTGGCGCGGCCGGAAGACCACTATGACGCTTGGGGCCGAAGACGTTGTGCTCATTCAAATTGACTGATTCTATTGTTCTGTCAACTGCGATTTTGTGAGTGAAAACCTGCGGTAAAACCGCAGGCCAAATATAGATTGCTTACCATCTGCGTTGTGTCATTTCTTTCTTGTTTTTGTTGGGGCTTTTGCTCCTTTTGGCGACGGCGGATTGGTTCGTCAGCCTGGAATGGGTCATCAATGATCGGTATCATAATGCGCGTTACCAGTGTTGTCTTACGATTTCGAGCATCTGCGGATACTTGTCGTCGGTGTCGCCGAGTTCGGCTTTCTTTTCAAGTAGTTCTGCTTTGAGGCGTTTTAGGACCTTGGCGTAGGCGGGATGGTTGTAAACGTTGTTGAGCTCATAGGGGTCGTGTTTTAGGTCGTAGAGCTCCCAGCCTGCTTTTGTGGGTTTCTTTTCGGCACCTTTGGCTCCGAGGGGCAAGCCGTAAAAGAAGATTAGCTTGTTGCGTTTTGTTCTTATTCCGTAGTGGGCCGGTCGGCTGCAGTGCTGCCAGTAGCGATAGTACATCGAGACGCGCCAGTCGGGCGGCGTTCTTCCCCGTGAATTGGCGCGGAAGGTTCGGCCCTGCATATCCGAAGGAGTGGGCCGGCCGGCATAATCGAGAAAGGTCGGGGCAAAATCGGCATTGATAATGATGTCATCGTTGATGGTTCCGGGTTTTATCTCTCGGGGGTAGCGGATGAGCAAGGGCATGCGCAGCGACTCTTCGTACATCCATCGCTTGTCTATGTAGTTGTGCTCTCCGAGGAAGAGGCCCTGGTCTGAGGTGTAAATGACTACGGTGCTGGTCTCGAGGTCTTCGGTGCCGAGGAAGTCTGAGAGTCTGCCGACATTTTCGTCGATGGCTGCTATGCATCGGAGGTAGTCTTTGAGGTATTTCTGATATGTGGCCTTGATTTTTTGCTTCTCGTCCATACCGGTTGTCTCGAGGGGGCCGGTCGCGTAGTTCTTTTTCTCCATTCGAGAGAGCTGGATTCCGCTGATGGTATAGCCGTAGTCCTTTGAGCCGGGCGAGCGATGGGACATGTCTTCCCAGAGGCTTGGTGGCTCGGGGATTTCGACGTCTCTGTAAAGGTCGGCGTGTCTTTCGGCGAAGTGCCAGGGGGCGTGGGAGTTTTTGAAATGGGTCATCAGGAAGAAGGGCCTGGTCTTGTCGCGTGTTTTGAGCCATTCAAGGGAGAGGTCGGTTATCACATCCGTGGAAAAACCTTCGTGTGTTTTCTTGGCGTGATCCTTTTCTCTCATAACGGGGTTGTGGTAGCGGCCTTGGCCGGGCAGGATATTCCAGTGCTCGAAACCGGCGGGGTCGGTTTTCAAGTGCCACTTGCCGATGACGGCGGTCTGGTAGCCTGCCGACTGGAGGAGCCTGGCCACGTTTTGCTGTTCGGGGTCCAATTTGTCTGCGAGTGTATAAACGCCGTTGACGTGGCTGTATTGGCCCGTCAGGATGGTGGCTCGGCTGGGGACGCATATAGAGTTTGTGCAAAAGCAGTTTGTCAGTCGCATTCCCTCGGCGGCGATGCGGTCGATGTTGGGCGTCTTGGCCACTTGGGCAAGGCGCGAGCCGTAGCAACTAATCGCATTGGCGGCGTGGTCGTCGGCCATAATGAATAATATGTTGGGCTTGCTGCTTGCCCGCCGGGCGGTGGCGAGGCGACTTGGTAAGGCAACGACCGCTGCGCCGGCGGTAACGGTCTTTAAGAACTGACGTCGATTCATCTTCCTCGCTTTCATAACGACAACTCCTGAAACTGCGAGCGGTTAAGTAGCTTTGGCCTTCTGTCTCCATATTATACATGCAGAGTGGACGGGGCGAAAGGCTCGGTGTTTTGGTGGCGATTATCAGGCGCTTGGCTGTTTTTACTTTCATTCGGCGGCTCTCCTGGCCGGTAGTTTACCACGCCAGAGGTGCGATTCCAAGGGATTGTTGGCGTGGAAAAGTGCTTGTGCGATTGGGGTCGGGCGGGTAGAACTGTGCGAAAGTCTTGGTTTGATTGTGTGTGAATAGAGAATTATCTTTTTTAGGGAGGCGTATTATGTCTTGTAGAAAGGTAGCGCTGGTGGGTTTGCTGGTGGGGGCGATGTTTGTGGCCGGTTCGTGTGCGGTGGGGCCGAGGGGGCCGTTGGTGAGTCATCCGGTGACGACGGGATGGGAGGATGTCGTGGCCGATGACTTGTCCAACTGCACGTTTGGGCCGGGAAGCTGGACGGTCGAGGACGGTGTGCTGACCCGCAAGGGCGGCGGGGATATCTGGACGAAGGCGAAATACGGGGATTTTATCCTCGATCTGGAATTCAGAGTGGATAAGGGGACCAACAGCGGTGTTTTCTTCCGCACGGCCAATATCAAGGACCCGGTGCAAACGGGGATTGAGGTGCAGATATACGATTCGCACGGCAGGGAGAAGCCCGGCAAGCACGACTGCGGCGCGATCTACGACGTTCAGGAGCCGAGCGTCAACGCCGTCAAGCCGGCGGGCGAGTGGAACCGGATGACGATTATGGCCAAGGGCTCGAAGATCAGTATCGTGATGAACGATAAGCAGATTATCGATATTGATTTGGACGATTGGCCCGAGGCGCATAAGAACAAAGATGGCTCGCCGAATAAGTTCAACACTGCATACAAGGACACGGCCAGGGTCGGGGCGTTCGGGTTCCAGGACCACGGAAAGAGCGTTTGGTATCGCAATATCAGGGTTAAGAAGCTTTGAGATATGCCGAAGCGGTCAGAGCGAAAGTAAGGCACTTTGTGTTCGGTGAATTGTGAGATTGCTTCGCTTGGCTCGCAATGACAGCGGAAGGGAGCCTTATTGGGGCAGGGCGGCTCGCCAGCCGGCTTTTAATATTCGGGACAGGCGAGTGATTTGCTGCTTGTATTCGGGCTGGGTGGCTGCGTTGAGGTTTTCGTCGGGGTCTTTTTGGTGGTCGTATAGCTCGCGGGCGAGGACTTTGCCCGTTTTTCTGTCCTGCCATTCGGTGTAGCGGAAGCGGTCGGTCTTCATCGTGTAGCCCATAACCTTGCCTCGCGGATACTGGCTAAAGGCGGCCTTTTTCCAGGGGCGGTCCGGGTCCTTGAGCAGCGGGGCGACGCTGAGGCCCTCGAGGTGGGCGGGGACGGGCAGGCGGCAGAACTCGCAGAGGGTGGGGTAAATATCGACGTATTCGGTCAGTGCGCGGGTGCGTCGGCCGGCGGTTCTCATTGCCGGGACGCTTAGGATCATAGGCACGTGCGTATCGAGCTCGAAGTTGGTGTGTTTGCACCAGCCTGCGTGCTCACCTAACTTCCAGCCGTGGTCGCCCCAGAGAATGATTACCGTATTCTTACGGAGACCGAGGCGGTCGAGCTCGTCGAGCAGCAGGCCTATCTGGGCGTCGATGTAGGAGACGCACGCGTAGTAGCCGTGGATCAGTTGGCGGGCCAGGGCGTCTGAGCAGGGGCCCTTTTTCGGGATGCCGTAGTAATTGCGCAGCTCGCCCCAGCTCGTAGTGGCATAGCTCGGCGCGTTTTTGGGGATAAAGGGATTGTCGGCGAGCTTGATTTTGGCGCGGTCGTACATGTCCCAGTACTTTTTCGGTGCGTTGAAGGGCAGGTGGGGCTTGTAGAGGCCCATCGCCATGAAGAATGGCTTATCTTTCAAGCGATTTAGCTGCTTGATGGCATAGACGGTGTTGGCGCCGTCCGGATAGGCTTCGTCGGGGACGTCTGCGGCGTCGAAGGCAGGGCCTCTGCCTTTCATTTTGGGGTAGGCTTTGTTGTATTCGGTCATTTGGGCGATGGCTTCTTTGCTCAGATAGCCGCGTCCCTTCCAGGCGCCTTCGGGGAAGGTGCCGGCGCGATACGGCTCGGCGGTCCAGCCCTGGCGGTCGTCCTGGACGTGATGATAGATTTTGCCTATGGACAGCGTTTCGTAGCCGTGGTTTTTGAAGTGTTCGGGCAGCGTTAGGACGTTGGGCATAGCCTTGCGCAGCGGGGTATTCAGGTCGTAGATTTTGGTGGTGTCGGGGCGACTTCCGCTGAGGATGCTGACCCGTGAGGGTGCGCAGACGGCCTGCTGGCAATAAGTGCGCTCGAAGAGCAGGCCTTCGGCCGCGAGCCGGTCGATGTTGGGTGAGATGATGTACTTTTGGCCGTAGCAGCCTAATTGCGGGCGCAGGTCGTCCACGGCGATGAACAGGACGTTCATTTTGCGGGCTTTCGCTTTTCGCCCGGCCACGGCCGCAGCGGGACCGATAACGGGCATCGCCGCGGCCCCGGCAATCACAGAGAGGAAGTTTCGTCGTGTGAGGTTGGCTTTCATTTCTTGGCGCCTCCTATGGAGAACAGTTGTGAATATGTACGTAAGTACATCCTGCCGTCAGCGACTGCGGGTGTGGCCTGGCTCTTCTCGCCCAGTGGATTGACCGCCAGCAGCTCGTACTGGTCGGCGGCCCGGATGACGACGACGTTGCCCTCCATCGTGATACAGTACAGGCGGCCATCAACCCACACCGGAGACCCTCCGAATCGCCCGCCGGGCTTGGCCTCCCAGAGCTGCTCGCCCGTGGAGCCGCGCAAGCAGTAAACGCGTCCGTCGTCACGGAAGATGAACAGCAGCTCGTCCTTTGCCAGCGGGGTCGGACAGTAGGAGTACGGGCCCTTCTCGCGGGCCACGGTCGGTTGGCCGGAAGCCGCCGCAGGTGGCTGGACCGCGACGTAGTTCCGCCCGGAACTGCCGATCAGCAGCCCATCGGCGAGAATCGGCGAGGCCACCACACGCCACCGGAAGGCCGACTTCA
>JAGMDR010000327.1 GCA_023128595.1 Planctomycetota bacterium
GTGGCAGGTTGACCTCAAGAAGGTTCAGCCATTGGATCGAGTGTTAGTGTTCAATCGGTCCGTTGCTCGGGAACGTGCGCGACTGCTCGTATTGCTGCTTTCGATTGACGGAAAGAACTGGCAGAAGGTCTATGAGCACGACGGAAGGCTGTTCGACTGGCCAAAGCCTCTGAGAATCCCACTTGACGGCAAGCAGGGACGTTTTGTGCGAATACGGATTAATGAGAACAACTGGCTGCACCTGAGTGAGGTTGAAGTCTATGGTACTCCAGGGGAAGGCAAGAATCTGGCGCTGCACAAGCCGGCTACCCAGAGCTCTCTCAGCGAGTGGTCCAAACGCTCAGAGATCGATCCTGCCACCATCAAGTTTGGTCTTGATGATGTGCCCATAGCTCAAAAGATAATCAGTGATGCCATAGAGAAGGTTGGAAACCAAGGCCGGGCTTTGCAGGATGAGCTTGACAGACTCACAAAGAGTGCCGTCCTGCCCGATAGCTCGCAGTGGGCGTCTTTGTATGCGAGGGCTTCGGAACTTGGCGAGAAGAAGGAGCGACTGCGCCGGCGCCTGGATCTGATTAATATCGAGGCACTGAAGCGAGCGATCAATGATCTGGCCAAGACATTTCCCAACAGCTACACAAGGGCCGACGAGTACCTTGCCCGCCTGAGCGAGTTTGAGAAGAAGCTGTCGGCAAACAAGTCATCTTGGGCGAAAGATGATCAACAGACGCAGAAGCAGTTAGAAGAGATACTGGCAGTGAAAAGCGAGGCATTGCTTGGGAACCCTCTGCTGGATTTCGATAAGATAATAGTGATTAAGAGGTCGGCGAATAAGTTAGGCTTGCCGGCTAATTGGCAGGGAAACTGTTCGGTCGCCTCTACGGGCTACGACAACGAGATAGCAATAGTCTCTGCGGCTGGTCCGAATGGAAAGCTGAGCAGCCTCTACCGGCCGCAAGAATCTCGCTTTGTCGGCGATGTCGATCTGAATTTCGATGCCGACAAGATGCTGTTCTCCATGCCGGGCAGCCACGGTAGGTGGCAGATATGGGAGATCACCACCGATGGTGCAGCTCTTCGCCAGGTATCCTTAGGCAGAGAGCCTGATGTTGACAACTATGACGCCTGTTATTTGCCGGACGGACGCATCATATATGATTCAACGGCACCTATGACCGGTGTTCCTTGTGTGCGCGGCAGCAGCAACGTCGCGAACCTGTTCATCATGAATGCCGACGGCAGGAACGTGCGACAGTTGTGCTTTGACCAGGACCACGATTGGTGTCCGGCTGTTTTGAATAACGGTCGCGTGCTCTACCAGCGATGGGAGTACACTGATACTCCCCATTCCAATACTCGTATGCTGTTCCACATGAATCCGGACGGAACGGCACAAATGGAGTACTACGGCAGCAATTCCTACTGGCCGAATTCCATCTTCTATGCCAGGCCGATTCCCGATCATCCAACAAAGGTAGTGGGAATTGTCACAGGCCACCATGGTGTGGCAAGAATGGGGGAGCTGGTCGTTTTCGATCCTGCAAAGAACAGGCACGAATCGTCTGGCGTTGTTCAGCGCATACCTGGTTTTGGCAAGGCCGTTGAGCCTATCATCAAAGATCAGTTAGTGAATGATTCCTGGCCGAAGTTCCTGCATCCCTACCCATTGAGTGAAAAATACTTTCTTGTTTCGTGCAAGCCGACACCCACCTCGCTTTGGGGGATCTACCTTGTTGACGTCTTTGACAACATGCTTCTGTTGAAAGAACAACAAGGCTATGCACTTCTTGAGCCGATTGCATTTGTTAGGACTAAGAGGCCGCCGCTAATCCCGGACAGGGTGGATTTGCGGTCCAGGGATGCCATCGTGTTCCTCGCGGACATCTATACTGGAAACGGTTTGAAGGGCGTTCCTCGCGGAGCTGTCAAGAAACTCAGGATTTTCAGCTACAATTACAGTTTTCGCGGGATGGGTGGTTTGCTTGGGACCGTAGGAATGGATGGTCCCTGGGACATCAAGAGGGTCTTGGGGACCGTGGGCGTTGAGCAAGACGGCTCTGCGAGCTTTATTGTCGCGGCCAATACCCCCATCTCGCTCCAACCACTTGATGCCGAAGGCAAGGCCTTGCAGGTCATGCGAAGCTGGATGACGGCTATGCCCGGTGAAGTGCTCTCTTGTGTCGGCTGCCATGAACACCAGAACACAACGCCGCCGGTAAGGCAGACGACTGCTTCTCGGCGCAAACCGTCCGAGATAACTCCATGGTATGGGCCGACCCGGGGATTCAGCTTCAAACGCGAAGTGCAGCCGGTGTTGGATAGGTATTGCCTGGGTTGTCACAATCCCGACTCGGCGAGAGGTAAACAATTGGCCGGCGGCGGGAAAATCCCTGACCTGCGAGGCACTAAGCTAATCGATGATTGGAGCTCCGTTACTCCCGGCAATGCCGGTGCTGATGGCGGCAGGTTCTTCTCGGTGGCCTACACTTCGCTGCACAGATATGTTAGAAGGCCTGGTATAGAGAGCGATTATCATCTCCTGACGCCGTTGGATTTTCACGCTGATGCCACTGAGCTTGTGCAGATGTTGAAGAAAGGCCACCACGGCGTAAGACTTGATAAGGAGTCGTGGGACAGGATCATTACCTGGATAGATCTCAATGCTCCTTATCACGGTTACTGGCACGAAATCGTGGGAGAACGAGCGAGAAAACTCTCCAATCGCCAGGTTGAGCTGCGCAAGCGCTATGCCGACCTGGCCGAAGACCTTGAGTATATTCCGGACTCCTCACCCAAGCGGACAAAACCTATAGAGCCTCAGCCGGCGGCCCGGGATTATCCCGCGGTAGAATCCGCGGATTGGCCGTTTGACAGCGAAACCGCAAGAGGCCGTCAGGCTGCTGCCGGGAAATCGCAGTGGACTGTTGACTTGGGCCAAGGCCTCAAGTTAGAGCTTGTCTGCATACCCGCGGGTGAGTTTGTGCTGGGCGATAGCGGTGATCACTCTGGCTGCGATGAGAAGCCCTGCGCAGTGGTAACCATCACCGAGCCCTTTTGGATAGCCAAATTTGAGACCTCAAATGAACAATACGGCCGGTATGACCCAGCGCATGACAGCCGCGTGGAGTCAAAACATGCTTATCAGTTTGGCGTTCATGGTTTTCCCCTGAATCACCCCAAACAGCCAGTTGTGCGGGTATCATGGGAGCAGGCAATGGGGTTCTGTGATTGGCTCGGCCGCAAGACAGGGCAAAAGTTCTCACTGCCTACGGAGGCCCAGTGGGAGTATGCCTGCCGCTCAGGGTCTGCTCAGGAATTCTCCTTTGGCGATCTCAATACCGATTTCTCACAATATGCAAACCTGGCAGACAGGAAACTCCGCGAGTTTGCTGATAATCCCTATCAGGTCTATGCGCCTCTGACAAACGCAACCAAGTACGATGACTGGATTCCGCGAGATGACCGCTTCGATGACGGTGTTCTCGTATCCGGCGAGATTGGCCGGTACAAAGCCAATTCCTGGGGTCTGTATGACATGCACGGTAATGTCTGCGAGTGGACCAGGACTTCGTATAGACCGTACCCGTATCGTAGAGATGATGGGCGCAACAGCTTGACTCTTGCCGAAGACAAAGTCGTACGCGGTGGATCCTGGTATGACAGGCCAAAGCGAGCCCGATCAGCCTTCCGGCTTGCCTATCGACCATATCAGAAAGTATTTAACGTCGGATTTCGTGTGGTTTGCGAGATCTCCGGCAGAGCAGGTGCGACAGTTGCAGTAAAGTAGAGTAGTGTGCTGCCCCCCCGGCACCCCATAGGTGTTAAGTTAAGAAACGTGGATTTGGCGAAAAGATGGGTTGTAATCTTCATTTTTTTCGAGACTGTAGCAA
>JAGMDR010000328.1 GCA_023128595.1 Planctomycetota bacterium
CACGTTCTGAATAATGTGGGTGATTGGATAGATATTGCTGATATTAGTTATACCGGGGCGTGGAAAAGTCATTCTGGTGACGCCTGGATTGACTACGGTTATTACGAGGCCGACGGCGATTTGCCGGCCCTGAGCGGCAACAACAAAGCGTACGGGTACGAAGACTATATCTACCAGATTCTGGACGAGACATTTATTGAAGGCGAAACGTACACATTAAGCGTCTGGGTAGGACAAGCGTGGGAAGGCTACGAAAACGGTTGGAGACTTTACTTTACCGGAGAAGATTATACAAACAACCTGATTGAGGCAAGTGGCGACGCACCGGTGGGTTCCTGGCAGCAGGTCAGTTTAGTATATACCGCCACCGACGCCGACGCCGGAAAAAAGATCGGGATAAAAATGTGGGGGGAGAAGTACGTCACCTTTGAAGACGTAACGCTCGACGTCGAATATGATCCGACGGCTCCTTCTGTGGATGCCGGCGAAGACATGATTACCTGGTCAGGTGAACCTGTAACATTGGATCCGAACGTTGTTAATAACGATCCCTGTGATCCGCAGGCGCCCTTGACCTATCTCTGGACTGCGGACCCTGCCGATGGTGTTGTATTCGATTCTAACAGCATTGAAGCTCCAACTGTTACGATTACCAAACCTGCCTTGACCTTGACTGCGGTCACAATTGTCAACCCCGGCTTCGAGGACCCGGTGTTGGCCGATGGCAGTTGGACGAGCACTCCCCCTGCCTGGACAGACGGTTACTACGTCGTGACAGCCCCTACGGTGTGGGTGGTCGGCGATTCTGATTCCGGCGTCTATAACCCAACCGCTGCCGACGGCTACGGCGGTGTCGCCCCGGAGGGCGATAACGTAATGTTTGCCACGTCCGGCGCCGGCTATGACCAAGGTATGAATCAAGTTCTCTCAGCTAACCTGCAGGCAAATACGCAGTACGATCTGAGCGCATTAGTAGGTAACCCTTTTCTTTTCAACGGAAGTACTACTACCGCCGACTATCGCATCGAGCTGCTGGCCGGCGGCGTCGTTCTCGCATCGGACACCGGGCCATCACCGGCCGATGACACAACGTGGACGACTGCCAGCCTGACCTACAACTCCGGCGACAGCGGCGCACAGCTTGGAGAGGCGTTGGAGATTCGGCTCCTTGCGGTTGACTTTACCGATGGCAAAGGAGTGGACTTTGACGACGTCAAGCTTACCGCTGAGAGTCCTGCTCCTGATCCGTATGCCGTTAAGTTGACACTTACGGTTAACGATGGAGAGAACCCGCCCGTGACAGATACTATGACGATTGACGTGTACGATGATGCCTGTAAGGCTGCTCGTTTGGGCATGGGTCTTGCGGCGAATAATCCAGGTGACTTTGATGGAAACTGTATTACAGACTTCGAAGATTTAGCTGTAATGACCACAAAATGGCTTAATGATACTGGGTTAACAGAACCGATTCCTAAATTATAATTATTATTTATCGGGTGCCTGGGATTGTCTCAGGCGCCCGATAACGTTTTACTCGTGTCAGAGCAAAACGGACGCAGCCGTGTGCCGTTCTTGCTTAATTTAACAGGAGAATATGATGACTACACAAAACAGAATCAAAACCGTTTTAACCCTCGCCGCCGTGGCGATGGCATTGCTCGGCTCCGTTGCACAGGCCGCCGTGCTCGTCTACGAACCGTTCAACTATACGCCCGAGACGAAGGTCAACGGCACCGCGGTCACCGGCACCGGCCTGATCGGCAACTGGACCTCCAACCGCGACAACACTAATTGCCGCTTTGTGGCCGACAGCCTGACTTACGGGACCCTTCCGGTCACGGGGAACAAAGTGCGCTTTCATGCGAACTCCAGTCCTTGGGCCCAGGCAAGCATTGACCCGTCGGTGCTGGCGGGCAAGCTGGACGATGGCGATGTGCTCTGGTTTAGCGTGATTGCTAATACCGGGGGTACGAATACCTCCCCCAACCATATGAGATTCAAGATCGGGACGGATGACGGCAACGCCATTGGTTTCGATATTAACAGAACGAGTGGGAAAATACGTTCAATTCGAGCGGCCACGTGGGTCGGCGGCACAGAGACTCTTGGCCCTCTCGATTACACCTTTACCAATGAACCGCCGCCTCTGGTGGTCGGTAAGATCACTTTCGGTTCGACCGATAAGATAGACATTTACATGCCGGCGTTAGATCTTGTGTTGCCGGCAGCTCCGGTCGCCACCCTTAGCGGCACCCTCGACCAGTCGACCTTCGGTATGATCAGGTTTGTAATCAACAACGGCAATAGTGAGTTTGCCGACGAGGTCCGTATCGGTACGACGTATGGGGACGTGGGCGGCATTCCTCTTGATCCGAACCTTCCTGATGTTAATGCCGGCGTCGACATGATTAGCTGGTCAGGCGAACCTGTTACATTGGACCCGAACGTTGTTGAAAAGGAGGGATCGGACTGGACGGACTTGACCTATGCCTGGAGTGCGGACGCTGCCAGTCTTGCCGATCCTAACCTTACTATCACAATCACTAACGCTGATCAAGAAGATGCAACGGTTGAGATCACCAAAACTGCCCCTACCGACGATGCGACTATCGTTACGTTGACACTTGCGGTTAACAACGTAGGTAGGGCATTGCCGCCTGTAACAGATACTATGACGATTGACATGTACGATGATGCCTGTCTGGCGGCGAAGGCCGTGGGTCCGGTGGAGCTTGATCCAACTGACTTTGACGGGAATTGTATTACAAACTTCGCAGATTTTGCTGTAATGGCCACAACATGGCTTGATGATTATACGTTAACAGAACCGGTTGCTAAATAATGTAGTTATTATTTATCGGGTGCCTGGGATTGTCTCAGGCGCCCGATAACGTTTTCTTCGTGTGAGAGCAAAACGGACTCAACCGTTTGCCGTTCTTACTTTATTTAACATGAAAATTCATGACTACAAGAAACCGAACTCCTTTCGGCAATAAGTGCTCTTAAAGATCATATTACAGGCACAACTACCCTGGATGCCAGCCAGATAGAAACGTATAAATGGACCATCGATTCACATAAGGAAATCTTTGGTTACAATGAAACTATTATAGCGGCATGCTTCGATCTGGTTGAAACTTATGATAATGTAATCGGCCCTATCTGGATTGCCGGCAGCCCAAAGCAGGGAGGCTTTAACAGAAGTGACGCGGTTGCAGATAATGATATTCACTGGACCGTGTATTGCATTATGCAGCACATCATGGATATTACTTACACGGATAAAAACATCTTAAGATATGAAAACCTCTTCGATGGATTTAAATTTGAAAGTTCAGCCTATTTTCCAGGCGCGGTATATCCGCCTGCAAACCCGGATGATACTCATACAGTAACCATAAACGCAAGCTACTTAGAAGCCTGGGGCCACAATACGATGTATACCACTTCGCCTGCGAGAAAACCTACAGGCGCTTATCTGGCGCCGGGAACGATCGCAACGGTTACGGTTCCACTATCAATGCAAGAGCGCACAAGTAGATCCCCTCGTAGGGAAACACACCGGCTCCACAGAAAGCCACATTATCATCCACTAATACGCCGGTCCTGACAGGCCACAAGGAAATCATTCGTCCGTTTCCGATTACTTTTTCATTGCTCGGTCCCGGTCGATACTTCCACTTGAGAACACCCTTGCGGGCATCGAGACAATAGACATACCCGTCGTCCGAGCCTATGTACACCCGCTCATTACTAATCGTAGGAGCGAAACGAATCGGCCCTTCGGTTACGAACGACCATCGTAGTTTGCCTCTGGCCGCGTCCACCGCATACACCTTGTTGGTTACGGACGATCCCCAATAAACCACGCCATCGGCCACGACTGTGTGATAGGCGTTATCATTATGCATTCGGGGCATCTCTTCCGAGGGGAGAGGCCATGCCGGTCTCGGCGGGTGAACGGGAACATACTTCCATTGCAAAGACAATGCCGGCCCAATGGTATTCTCGATCTCGCCGCTGCGCATCGGATTCGCCCGGTAAGTCGACCATTGACCTGCTTGCACGCTTCCGCAAAGCACGGAGGACAGCAGAAGCAGCGCCCGAACCATAGAAGGACGATACCATTGCGAGGTTATTGCCGATGCATCGTACTCTTCGCTTCGCATCATGAGAGAATACTCCTTGTTACATGTGCTTATGACCGATATGTTCCATAACAACCACTTGGCTACACAATCAAGTGTTCCAATTGGATTATTATGCCATATTCTAACCCACGCTGTAAAGGCCGTTAGCCAATTTGCGCGGGTCCTATTGCCGTAGTCACTGCCAGGAGAGCTTCCCTTACTTTCAGCGCATCTCGGGCGATTCGTGTGCGCACGTTAGGCCTGAATGGCTTATACCTTATCAGCGGGACTTCTTAGATTAACACACCACCAGCACATAGTCAAGCAGAATGAAGTTTATACGAGATGTGGAATCTGTCAGAGGATCAGAAGTTGAATAATCAAAAGGACCACCTTCCTTTCAGGCCATTAGGCCCATAAATGAACCCCCCATTTTTTTTATAGCTGTGGAATCTGGTTATGGTTATCCAACGTCTCCACCTGCCGCCTCCGAGCCTTGACATTGCCTTTTTCGCATAGCCGACAACTTCGCCAATTTCAGAGCATCCTCTTTGTCATTCTTCTTTTTGACGTTTTTCCAACGCCAGGCATCGTGTGTAGTGTTTGCGGTTTCTGATTCTTTGACGAGAAGAGTCCCATTTGTGGGGTGTTTCAGGACGGCTATCCTCCTGCTTATCGGGTAAAGCCCCGTCTAAGGAGCCGGATGTAATCAGAGACTGCACGCACAGGACAGAGGTAATTGCACCAGGGCCTGGCAATGAACAACGAGAGAATCAAAACTAAGGCCAAGAGGACAAACTGCCAGTTCTGGCCGATGATGGTAAAAAAGGTTGCAGAAACCTCATAGGTGATAATTGCCGGATTTCGAAAAACAAGGGCACACATCACAGCAATCCACGCCAGGCTTCGCTGAAGGACCTTAAAGAATTGCGAGCACTTCTCGGGCAATTGTCTTCTCGATCCCCCAAGCTTGATTAGTATCTCCTGGGTTGCGCCGAAGGGGCAAATATTGCTGCAATAGGCCGTCTTACCTCTCAGGATGACCGGCAACAGGATCGCCGCGAGAAGCAGGTACCAATAAACATTGTCCTGCCATCTCGGCCAGTACCCAACCAGCAATGAGTTTATATTTATGAGCGATATCGGCCTTTTCAATACGAAACCTATGAAAACAAGCGAAGCGGCCAGAACAACCCACTTCATGTATGTGTTCGCCGGTAGCTTCTTACCATAAGCGGCGAATCCTGTCACGATGAGAAGGATTAGCAGTATTTCAGGCAGGCCGAACTGTATTGCCGGCTTATTCTTGACGGTAGGAAGCAAACCTAACTGATCGATTGCTATGTCCGAGCAGGCCACACGCACAGCTTCTGCAAGAGCCACCAGAGAAACAGTTGCTCCCGTAACCGAATCAACATCACCTCCGATTTCGAATTGGTCGGAACAGTCCTTGCCTTTGAATCTGCCTGGGAAACCATTCTCAGTCACCCTCTTGAAGAAAGCACGTGACTCCGTATGTCGAACGATTACGGCGTTGACTATCTTTCCATTTGCATCCAGGCCAACGGCAACGGTCACGGGGCCTGCATATCCATAGGCAGACCGTATGGCCACGAAACCGGCCTTCTTGTTTTCGGATTGAGCATGAGTCAAGCCTGTGTATATGTTGTCCTCACTGGAATCGAAACGAACCGTCCCCGGCAGAGCCTGCCTTAGAAAGCCGGCGATGTCACTGTGGCGCTTAAACAGACCCGCGACCCAGCCGCAGATGAGCGATACCAGAATCACAGAAGCAAGTAATCGCTCTCGATTTTTTATCGCATCCTTAGCAGCCGCCACGCTACTACTCCTGATATAGAAGCAATTACAGCAGCAAAGATCGTTCCGAAAAAGGCTGCATCCATTTCGCCTTCGCCGATGCTCGTGCCGATATAGGCGATGGAAACCGCAAGAAACAACACCCAGACAATAACTACGGGCCATTTCCAGAAAGGCATAGGGATTCCTTTATCTTGTGTCCAGGTTCTCAGTGCGATTATCGCCAGGCAAGCGAAAAGGCCTTCTATGAACCAGAAGAAGCTACTCTCAAAAAAGCCCATAATCAACTCCAGGGAACAGTCTACAATTCGATGAAATCTTCAGTTCTCAGCCACCATGGGGGTTCTCTATAGGAGGCGTTTTTGCCGCCGAGCGTTGCAGCATAGAAATCGGAAGGCTCAGGGCCGGGATAGAAACGTTTCTGCATGCCGGCTAACAGTTTGTCCGAAATGCCCGTGGGATCATTAGCTGTGACCTGAAGGGCTGTTCTGTGCACCCAGTTTGACTTTCGAGTATAAGGACATGCCGCTATGCACACTCTACAGCCAAGACTACCGTGGTTGGAATTCCAGAAGTTGAAACATTTCGAACTGTGCAATTGATAACGTTTATAACCCCTGACAATTTTCTTGTCTGCCTTTGAAATCGCGCCGCTTGGGCACTGCTCGGCACAGATTTTGCAATTCTTACAGAAATCCTGCACGCCGAAAGCGATAGGTTTATCCGTTGACATCGGCAGATTGGTAGTGACAACGGCGGGTCTGAAATTACATCCCAACTCGGGGGTGATTACTATCGAATGTCTGCCCTGCTCACCAAGTCCGGCATCGACCATAATGGGAGGCACCATAAGATCATAGCTGTTTCCTGGAGTATGAGGCCGAGCGGCGTAACCCAACCGCTTGATAAATGACGCCAGGCGAAACGCGACTATGCGCGACTTGGAGTATGCATCGTTGCTGGTGCCATAATTCGGATTGGCATACATCGGATCCCAGGACATCGGTGTGCCGACCACTATCGCGTATTCCCAGTGCTTCGGCACTTCTATCGGCTCATTCATCGCAAAACCGCGTCGGCTGCTGGGATATTTGTAAACCCAGTCATGATTGAGCTTTGTTATCCCTATGAGCACTGTGCCGAATTCATAGCTGACTTTCTTGATGAGTTTCGCAGTTGCTGCGGAGCTTTTCATCTTGAACGGACTACGGGATCTCCGGCCAGGAAAATCTGATATCTCCGGCGGCTCATTGCCAATCGGCCTTGGTGAGACCGCCCCCATCGCATCGGCCCAGGCCTCTGCGAGAATGTACCTGTTTCTGTTTTCCGGGCTATCCTCGGCGACTTTCCGCCTGAGCTCGCTGTTTTGCTTATCAAGTTCAAAATCCTCCGGATGCTGTTCGTAATAACTCCTGAAGGGCTCATCAAGGTCTTCGATTCTCTTACCCATCTGTGCCGCAGACCTCGCGACACCGACCCTGCTGAAAATAACTTCCGTTCGCCCGTCCGCACGGCGGGTAGGACCCACTTTTTCATAAGGAGGTTCATCAACGGCAAATTTCTTTCGATTGAAACTCTGCGCAGCTCCCTGCAAACCTTCACATCCTGTATAGCTGTCAGGATCCCTTCCCGCTTGGTAGCCACATAGCCCAAGACCTGACAGTCCAAGTGCCGCACTTGTTGCACCAGCGGCCTTAATAAGTGTCCTTCTGGCTACCCTGAGTTCCCGCCTGGGTCTATCTTCTTCTGTCTTCATAATGGCTTTCCTGTTTAGAAAATCAGATGAGTACTCTATGCAGTAGAATTATGTCATGAGTGAGCTGGTTTTTCCAGGCTTTTTGAGTCGTACAATATCTCGCGCCGATATGAACAAAGGCAGAGGACAGTTGGAGACAGTGGGTGCAGGGTCAGGGAGATGTTGGAGAGGTGTCCTTCGACCTGGCTCAGGATGAATTCTGCTGAGAGGGGAGTAGATTGAATTATTCGGACACGGTTGATAGAATGTTAGAAAAGAGGCTCAGCGAGGATGTGTGTCGGCGTAGCTGAGCAGGATATACAAATGTTGAATAGGAAATCCCACACGAAAAGTCTATAGTTGACCCTGCGATAATATAGGAGAAACATGACGCAACTCAGAAGAACAGCAATGGTGGTATCTTTCATAATCTACGCCAATCATGCGTTGGCCCAGGACTGGAAGGCACAACCCAATCCGCAGGTTACCGGACAGGTTAAGATGAACCTGTTGTCAGATGCGGGATGCAGGATTCTGAACGGATTCTCCGGCGAGACGGACGGCAGC
>JAGMDR010000329.1 GCA_023128595.1 Planctomycetota bacterium
CGAAGCGAAGCCGCGCCAAGTTCTCTGTGCCCTCTGAGGCTCAAAAGAATAGGATGAAAACGAAAATGGACAACCTGAACATCGAAATCGCCGAAGCCAAGACTTCATTCCGCCCGGGCGAGACGGTCGCGGGGACGGTCCGCTGGAACTTAGAGGAAAATCCCGAATCGCTGGAGCTATCGCTCTTCTGGCACACGCAGGGCAAAGGTACCAGAAACGTCGGCGTCGTCGAGACCGTGAAGTTCGATAGTCCCGGCTCGTTAGGCCAGAAGGATTTCAGCTTCAAACTGCCACAAGGGCCGTACAGCTTCTCCGGCAAGCTAATCTCCCTAATCTGGGCAATCGAGGCAACCACCTTCCCCACAGAACAAACCACAAAACGCGAGATTACCATCTCACCGACCGGGCAGGAAGTAGTCGTAAAGTAGTTCTCTGCCACGAAGACACAAAGGTACGAACCTGCCCTACGCCCGCGCTTGGGACAGGCTTGAAAAGTAGCCGGGCTCCATAAAAGATTGTCGCTCATTGCGCCGATGGAGGCGGATACCCCGGGCACAAGTTTACGCAGATGGGTACTATTTTTGATTGGCGGGATTTCGAGACTCTATGCCGTCTTCACAGAAACAATAGGTTTATCAGCACACCTTGACTCAGAAAAAGTGCTGGAGAGATTTAATCCTCATGTGATGGATATGAGGATGGAGATAGAAAAGAGCCTGCCGAAGATTCGCTCCGGCAGGCTCAATAGAATATGCTTCGTTTACCTTGTGCCGGGTCTTCCAAATCTACGGATAACCTTCTTACCGGCCACCTTCTGGCTGCCTCTGGAAGTTTTCAACTCGCCGGTCAGCTTCAACTCCTTCGGCTCCTTCGACTCGGCCAGTTTTCCTTCAAAGCTCATCTCGAATTTCCGCTCACCGAATTCGAGAACGACCTTAAAACTAATTTTGTCGTCTTCAAAATTGACCTTCTTGATGGGAATCGCCCCGTACAACCCGCTCATGTCCCGGTTGACTTTCAGTCTCTGTTTACGACTGCCCCGCTCGGATGTGACGTCAAGATTCCAGGTGCCGATAAGGGGAGCACCAATCCGTTTTCCCTCGGCCGTAATCTCTCCCCGCTCAGATTTGAACACGCCGGAAAGTGTATCTGTCTGCCATTGTATGGTTCCCTCAAAGGCCGATTCGAACTCACGGTCCCCAATCTGGCTTTTTCTCTTGAAGGTCAGCTTGCCCCGTTCGTACTGGACATCACTGATCTGGTGTTCGCCCCGTCCGCTCTGCCATTGGGCCGTGAGCTTGCCTTCCTTGTCGGCCTTGACAACAAGCGTTGAGGTGATTTCACGCTCGCCCATCTTGAACTTCATTGCCCAGCTCCCGACGGCCCTGGGTATTCGTTTGGCAGGTTTGCCTTCGAGCTTATACTCGCCTCTGTCGCTGGATAGAGTCCCTGTAAGCTTGCCGTCTTCGATTGTTCCAGTGAACTTCGAGGTGAATTCATTGTCGCCGAATCGATAGACCTGTGCGAAGCTCAGTTGACCTTCTTCATACTTAAGGTCTTTGAGTTCGGCAAGTCCCCAGAAACTGATCCACTGACCGGTCCGGTTGCCCTCGGCGTCCCTGGAAAACGCCAGAATCGAGTCCATCTGCCTCTCACCGTAATCGACCTTGACCTCCCAGTCGCCGTACAATCCGGCTCTGCGAGACGAAGGCGACTGGGCCGCGCCCTGTACTGTGGGCACGACCAGAACCAGCAGTGAACAAAACACCACTGCCTTGACAAATGTTTGGTTTCTCATAGTGCATCCTTCCAAAAAAGTAATAATTTGTTCACCCGTCTTATACTTTATCGACTTTCCATTGTCAACCAGTCAAATGTTGTGCACAGCACAATCTACCAGAGTTTCGGAGATAATTAAAGAAAGGTGTCCGGCACATTTGTTTGGTCTTCTCGGTCTCAAACGTTGATTCCAGTTTCATCTTCGCTGCTGTAATTTCTCTCCAGTGGTCATAGCCGAACGGAGCCCCTCGCTTTACGCTTCACAAGATACGCAATCTTTGTTATTGATAATTCACTCAAACCAGGCAATGATGGCCGCGGAAATTGATTGACGTTTATTATGAAAGACTCAGAGCCGCCCAGTGAAGGCACGTGATAATCCATTTTCAGTCGAGCGTATCGAGAAGATTCGTTATCGTCCGGTGGGGACCAGCTTTGAAGAGTTGCTGGCCCGTCTTGAGCGGATGGACTATCGGGCGGCGATAATCGGGCCGGAGGGCTCCGGAAAGACCACGCTGCTCGACGATTTGCGAACGTCTCTTGAAGATAGGGGGCTGAGAACGAAAAGCGTTTTTGTGAACGACACAAGCCCCTTTACCCGCTCAAGGCGCAAGCGCCTCTTCTTGGAGCTTGCCGGTGACGAAGTAGTCTTCTTAGACGGCGCCGACTCGATGAGCCGATTTGCGTGGCTCGGCCTGAAACGCGGCATCCTCGAGAGAGACGCAGGGCTCGTAATAACCACACATAAGTCCGGGCTGCTGCCGACGCTGATAGAATGCGAGACGACGCCTGAGCTTTTCCGGGATATAGTAGCCGAACTGCTGCTAAGTGAGGACGGGGCAGGCCCCGATTTCTTTAACGGAATCTATCACCGGCACAACGGCAACATCCGAACGTCCCTGCGCGAGCTCTACGACATCTACGCAAATGACGAGAACCTTGACACCGATAAGCTCAGGGCATATCATAGTGTTCCGTCGCAAACTGAGTGATGGATGTCATTGCGAGCGAAGCCTGTCCTGAGCGTAGTCGGACGGGCGAAACAATCTCTGATCTCTGTCAGATGAGATTGCTATGGCCCCCAGGGGGCCTCGCAATGACGAGTCCTCAATTATATGCAACAGAGCAATAGTCCCGTCGCAAAGACTGTTAAGGACGGCTTAAGATATGTCGGGTAAAGGATTTACGCATCTTCATTTGCATAGTCAGTACTCGCTGCTCGACGGCGCGATAACTTTCGGCAAATTGTTCAAGCGGTGCAAGGAGCTGGATATGGATTCCGTGGCGGCTACGGACCACGGCAATCTGTTCGGGGCCGTCGAGTTCTATACCAAGGCAAAGGCGGCACATATCAAGCCTATCATCGGCATCGAGGCGTACATTGCTCCGGGCAGCCGATTCGACCGGACAAAGACGAGCATTTCCGACGCTGCATTTCACTTGATACTGCTGGCCGAGAACAACACCGGCTATCAGAACCTGCTGAAGCTGGCGAGTGTCGGTTATACCGAAGGATTCTACTATCGCCCGAGGATTGATAAGGAGATTTTGGCTGAGTTCAACGAAGGTCTAATCTGCACCTCGGCGTGCCTGAAAGGCGAGGTGGCCGCAGCGATTGCCGCCGGCGATGAGAAAGGGGCATCTGCCGCAGCCGAGAGTCTTCTAAAGATCTTCGGGCCGGAGAGGTTCTTCATTGAGATTCAGAGTCACCAGGGCGATGAGCCTGCTGTTCGAGAGGGACTTGTCGATCTTGCAAAGAAGATGGGCCTCGGGCTCGTCGCAACAAACGACGTGCACTTTCTGGCCGAAGACGACCACGAGGCCCACAACTGCCTGTGCGCGATAGGTACGGGCAAATTAGCCACCGACGACGACCGACTGATTTATCCGCCGGACGTCTATCTAAAAAGCGCCGACCAGATGCGCCAGCTTTTTCCCGATACGATTGAGGCCTGCGACAATACACTGGCCATCGCCGAGCGCTGCGACGTGGAACTCGACCTAAAAACGCGTCACGCGCCGCGTTTTGAGCCGGCGGACGGCTCGACGCCGGAGAACTTTCTTACAAGATTGTGCTATGAAGGGGTAAACGAACGATACGGTGAAATCACGGACCAGATAAAAGAAAGGCTCGACAGGGAGCTGGAGGTAATTGAGTCGAAGGGATTTGCGAGCTATTTTCTTATCGTGTGGGACTTCTGCAAGTACGCACACGAAAACGATATCCCCATCGGCGCCAGGGGCAGCGGCGTCGGCACGCTGGTCGGGTACTGCCTGGGATTGTGCGATGTCGATCCCATCCGATACGATTTGCTCTTCGAGCGGTTCATGGATCCGCACCGGAACGAGATGCCTGATATCGACATCGACATCTGCCAGGCCCACCGCGCGCAGATTATCGACTACGTCCGCCAAAAATACGGCCAGGTCGCGCAAATTATCACGTTTGGTACAATGAAGGCGCGGGCGGTTATTCGTGATATATGCCGGGTCCTTGGTGTGCCGTTGGGTGAGGCGGACAGACTTGCCAAGCTTGTGCCCTTTTCGCTGGATATGACACTCGATAAGGCGCTGAAGACCGAGCCGGAGCTAAAGCGGGCCTACGATCAGAACGAGCAGACCAGGAAGGTAATCGATATCGGCAGGAAGCTCGAGGGCCTTGCGCGTCACGCCTCGGTACACGCGGCGGGGGTGGTGATAGCCGATGAGCCGCTGACGAATTTTGTGCCGCTGTATAAGGCGTCGGGGTCCGATGACATCATAACGCAGTTCGAGGGGCCGATGGTCGAGAAGGTCGGGCTGCTGAAGATGGACTTTTTGGGTCTCAAGACGCTCAGCGTGTTAGAGCGGGCACGGCAGTTGGTCAGGGAGATTCACGGCGTGGATATCGATTTGGAGAAGCTGGACGTTGCCGACCGGGATGTATTCGAGCTTTTCTCTGCGGGGAGGACAAAAGGGATTTTCCAGTTCGAGTCGGGCGGTATGCAGAGCATGCTGATGAAGATGAAGCCGGACCGGATCGAAGAGCTGATTGCGGCGAACGCCCTTTACCGGCCGGGGCCTATGATACTGATTCCGGATTATATCGAGCGAAAGCACGGGGCCAAATGGGGCCTGCCGCATCCGATTATGACCGAGGTGCTCGAAGAGACGTACGGCATAATGACCTACCAGGAGCAGGTGATGCGGATATGCAATCGGCTGGGCGATATACCGCTGCGAGAGGCCTACGCGCTTATCAAGGCGATAAGCAAAAAGAATCGCCGGACCATCGCCAAAGAGCGGGAAAGATTCGTAGCGGGCTGCGGGAACAAGGGGCTGACGCAACAGCAGGGCGAGCATATCTTCGAGCTTATCGAGCGATTTGCCGGCTACGGTTTCAACAAGAGCCACTCGACGCGCTACTCGTTTATCGCATACCAGACGGCCTATATGAAGGTGCACTGGCCGGTCGAGTTTATGGCGGCCCTTTTGACCTACGAGATGGACAACACCGACAAGGTGGTGGATTACATCGCCGAGAGCAGGCAGATGGGTATCGAGGTTATGGCGCCGGACATAAATGAAAGCGGTGTCGATTTTACGCCGCTCTATGATGAGGCCGAGGACGGCCAAAAGAAAAAGGGCGTCATACGGTTCGGACTGGCGGCCGTCAAAGGAGTCGGTGGAAAGGCGGTCGAGCAAATCATCGCTGCGCGCGGGAAGGTCGAGCGGTTTCAGAGTCTGTTCCATTTCTGCGAGAACGTGGATTTACGGGCTGCCAATAAGCAGGTGCTCGAGGCGCTCATCAAGGCCGGGGCCTTCGATAAGCTGGGCGGCAACCGAGCTCAAATGATGGCCGGACTGGAGAAGGCGATGGAGAACGGCGCGAGCCTGCAGGTCGATCGGGCGAACGGGCAGATGAGCTTCTTCGGCGAGGTAAGCCAGGTCGATTATTCACAAGACCATAACCGCCTGCCGCACACCGCGCCGTGGCCGGAGCCGCAGATGCTGGCTTATGAAAAACAGGTGTTAGGATTCTACGTGACGAGCAATCCGCTGAGCCATCACGCCGAAACGATAAACATCTACTCGACGCACAACAGCTCGCAGCTAACCGAGGCGACACAGGAAAAAGATGTCGTGATCGGCGGAATGATAACAAGGATAAGGTACAATCTGACCAAGACGGGCCGGAACGCCGGGGCAAAAATGGCCGTCTTTACGCTCGAGGATCTGCAGGGCCAGGTCGAGGTGGTCGTGTTCCCCGGGGTGCTGAAAAAATTCGGCGAATTGATGGCTGAGGATGCGGTTATCTTCGTTAAGGGGAACCTTGACTTTAGAAGGGAACGGCCGAATGTCCTGGCCTCGGAAGTGATTCGGATCGAGGAGGTTAGAGAGAAACTGGGCGCGAAAGTCAGGATAAGACTGAACGCCGGGGACGTTACCAAAGAAAAGGTCGCCGAGATAAAGAGCATCTGCCAACACCACAAAGGCAGAAGCCCCCTTTATGTAGTAGTCAGGACCGACAAAGGCAGAGTCAGTGCGGCCGCCGACAGGAGCCTGTCCGTCAACCCCGACCTGGATTTCTGCAGAAAGATGAAGCAGCTCCTCGGCGAAGAAAACTTTCAATTGACAAGATGACTCGCTATGCTGTTGTTCCACCGATTGAGTGTGCCGTCATTCCCGCGGAAGCGGGAATCCGGATATTTGTCATCCTGAGCGAAACGAAGGATCTGGCCTTGGGAAATGAGAACTATGTGGCTGCCAAAAGATGAAAGAAAGCTGTTGAAATTTTATTATAATAAATCAAAAAAACAACAAACACTTTTGAAATTGAGATTCCTGAAGTAGTGAAAATTTTGGGATTCAGGGAGGATAAGGCATCAGTTCCGTCTACTAACAAAATGTTTGATATGCCTCTCAATGCTAATGCTATCCTTAAAGATCGAGAGCTCATACGCTTTGAACATGAACAGGAAGACCTAAGCAGAATTAAAATAAGCTTAACCCTTAAAGGATATCATTTAGGCAGAAAATATAGCTCTAAACTCCATACTTTTCTTTTATTGTGTAATGAATATAAGGTTTGGATTATTTTAGGTTTAATAATAAGTTTTGTTGGTGTGCTAATTGCGATTCTCAAGGATTGAAAAAGGAAAGAGCTTTGAGAAACAAATGACCAGGCAAATTCATAGTTCTGGATGATATGCGGAAAGGGAATGATAATATTGCCTGTCGGTCAACAAAATCTGACCGGATAGCGTCCAGAATATTGCGTGAATGGTTATGGTTACTGAACAGCAGAAAGAAGTACTGAAGCAGCGGTTGGTCGATTCGCTTAAGACAGAAAAGGAAGTGTGCCGAATTGTCATTTTTGGTTCATTTCTGGATTCGAGCGAACCACACGACATAGATATTGCCGTATTTCAGGACAGCGACGAAAAATACCTTCCGCTGGCACTGAAATATCGCAGGAAAACTCGGGACATTGCCTGCAGAATAGCTCTGGATATTATTCCCTTAAAGGCAGGGGTACAGGGCGAAGTATTTATGGATGAAATTGAGACCGGAGAGACAATATATGAAAGAGGAAACTAAGAAGTGGCTTGACTATGGCGATGAGAATCTCCGCTCGGCCAAAGTGCTTCTGGATAACAAGCTCTTCAACTCCTGTTTAGAGAGTGTACAGCAAGCGGTCGAGAAGACACTCAAGGCGGTATTGGTGGAATTGGGGACCAAACTAAGAAGGACCCACAGTATAAACGAATTGGTGGCAATTCTTGCCGAGAACAATTTCCACGTCGATATTACAGTGGATGAGTGCGATTTGTTCGATTCGATTTACCTGCCGTCGAAGTATCCTCTTGGCAGTATTCTGCCGGATTTTGAACCGGACCTGCAGGTCTGCAGACAGTGTATAGCTGCAGCCGAGCGTGTAAGAAGTTCGGCGGCGGATATCCTGAAAGGCTAAAATGGGTCTTTCTCAAATCAAAATGAATGGGATACCGGCGGATACTACCGCTGAGGCAGCTTATAAGCAGCTCGATGTCCTGCGGAGGCTTGGTATAGGCGGTCGGGCGGCGATGACATTTGAATTGAGCGAGAACCTTCGGCGGATTGTCGAGGACGGGGTGAGGCACCGCCATCCTGATTGGGATGAGCGGGCCATCCAGCGCGGCGTTGCACATCTTATGTTAGGCGAGCGTTTGTTCCGAGAGGCTTTCGGAGACATCGAGGAGCCAAAGTGAGCAGTCAAGAAGACCTTCTAAGAAAACTTATCCAGGCATTGGACGAAGCGGAAATTCCGTATATGGTCGCAGGTTCAGTAGGGAGTAGTTTTCACGGTCAGCCACGGGCAACCAATGATGTTGATATTGTTATTGCGCCGGCCGAAGCACAACTGCATAGTTTTGTGCAATCACTTGGCAAGGATTATTACGTCAGCCCGGACGCTGTGAGGGGCGCGTTCGAGCGCAAGTCCGCGTTTAATGTAATTGACAATCGGACCGGTTCGAAGGCAGATTTTGTCATCCGTAAGGAAAGGGCCTTCAGCAGGGAAGAATTTCAGCGAAGACGGAATGTCAAAGTAATGGGTCTGGACATCTGGATAGTTTCGCCGGAGGATGCGATCTTAAGTAAACTGGAGTGGGCCCAAAACAGTGCATCTGACCGGCAATTTCAGGATGCTCTTGGGGTTGCCATGGTTCAAGGCGACGGTCTTGATAAGAATTATCTCCGTAAATGGGCCAAGGAGCTGCAGGTAGAAAGTTCTCTTGAACGACTCCTGAAACAAGCGAAAAAACAGCTCGACTCAGGAAAGGAAACCAAGTTTGAGTAACGAAGACTTGAAGAATAAGTTATCAGGCAAACTTATAGTTCTTGACGGGCCTGACGGCTGCGGCAAGACCACGCAGGCCAACCTCCTGACCCAATGGCTGCAATCACAGGGCGTGCCGACGAGCAATTTTCGCGACCCCGGCGATACGACCATCGGCGAGAGGATAAGAGAGATACTGCTTAGCCCGGAGCACCTTGCGATGAGCACGAGAACGGAGGTGCTTCTGTATATGGCGGCAAGGGCGCAGCTCTGGCAGGAAAGAATTGCACCGGCCCTGCAGGAAAGGGAGTGCGTTGTCCTGGACAGGTGGATTTCGAGCACGTGCGCCTATCAGGGGCACGCCGGCGAGTTCGGAATGAGCAACGTCATAAAGCTTGCAACGGACTCTCTGGCGAGGCTGTGGGCGGATTTGACTATAATACTCGACGCGGACTTGAAGACCTGCGCAGCTCGGCTGCCGGGCAACCGCGACAGGATGGAGGCAAAGCCGCCGCAATACCACAAAAAGGTGCGCGAAGGCTTTTTGCGACTGGCTAAGGAGCAGGAAGGCTTCCTGGTGGTTGACGGTTCCGGTGATATCGATACGGTCCACGAAAGAGTAGTCAAGGAAGTTGCAGCATTTTTGGAAGATGCGGATTCGGCCGACTAATGGCACTCAAAGATATTTTTTGTCAGGACAGGGCTATTTCGCTTCTGCAAAGGGCCTTTGCAGCGGGCAGGGTCCCGCATGCGTATATTTTTGCCGGGCCTGAAGGGGTAGGCAAATTCAAGACCGCGATCGAGTGGGCCGGGCTGCTGCTTTGCAAAGATCGAGCCGGCGAAAAGGGCGGTGCCGATTCGGCCGAGAGCTGCGGGACGTGCGAATCCTGCCGGGCCATCGCGGCCGATGCCCATCCGGACTTCAATATCATCTACAAGGAATTGGCCGAGTTTACCAAAGACGGCAAGGGTAAAAAAACGCCGGTCGATTTGCCGATAGACGTCATTCGAGAGTTCCTCATAGAAAAGGTATGCACCCGGCCGACCCTGTCGGAGAGGAAAGTTTTCGTTGTCAGTGAGGCTGAGAGGCTCAACGCCAGCTCGCAGAACTGTCTGCTGAAAGTCCTGGAGGAGCCGCCGGAGTACTGCTGTATTATTCTGCTGTGCACGCGTCTGGAGAGACTTTTAGCCACAACCAAATCGAGATGCCAGATAATTCGGTTCGGCCCGATTGACGAAGAGATAATCTTCAACAAATTGAAAGAAATGGGCATCGGGCAGGAGAAGGGGCGCTACTTTGGGCGTCTGGCTCAGGGCAGTTTGGGTCTGGCGTGCGAGTGGGCAAGGCTCGAGCTGGCCGAGGCGGGCCTCTACCAGATCAAGAAGGAGCTGGTTGGCTCTTTGGTCGGGTTCGACTTTGCGGAAGTTCCGGAGCTTGCGGCGAAGTTTCTGGACAAGAGCAAGAAAATCGCCGGTATCTGGACGGAGCTCGAGAAGAGCACCAGCAAAAAGGACATCAATCGAAGGGCGGCCAAGAGCGTTATTGGGATAATCATATCAGCCCTGTACGATGCGATGAAACTGAATGTCACGCCGGAAGAGGGGGCCATCAATTTCGACCAAAAACAGCAGATAGAAGAGCTGGCCGGGCAGCTCGACGCAGAGCAGCTCGCCGAGAGAATAGCCGATTGCTATCGCGTGCTGCGCTGGATCGAGTCCGGGGTCAATGAAAAGCTTATTTTCGAGCAGTTGTTGTTTAATCTGGCCGGCTCTGATACAATGACGGTTCTATGATTGAGTATTGTCATTGCGAGGAACGCAGCGACGAAGCAATTTCATCTGTTATGCTTGAGATTGCCACGGCCTGCTTTGCAGGCCTCGCAATGACAGTGTTATTGGCCATTTGGTTATTGAGTTAAGCGAACAAGTTGGATGTCAAAAACCGCAGAAACAAAGCCCAAGCAGGCGAAGAATAAAAAGTATATGCTGGTCCGCTACGGCCGGATGAATTCGCTCGGCTTCTTCGAGCATAACGAAACGAAAATACCAAAAGTCATCACTCGCGTGGTGGTCAAAACCGACAAGGGCCTTCAACTGGGCCGGCTCGTAGGGCAGCTTAGCTCCTATAGAGGCGGACAATTCAAATTAAGCGAGGACGACGTAAAAGAGTACTTCGGTGACGACAATATCGATCTGCCCAGCAAGAAGGGCGGCAAATTTATACGCTATGCAACCGGTGCGGATTTGAGCGAGCAGGAGCACTTGGGGAGAATCACAAGAGACGAGATGGAATGCTGCCGGCGTTTCATCAAAGAGCTGGACTTGCCGATGAAAATAGTCGATGCCGAGCACATACTCGGCGGCGAGCGTATTATTTTCTATTTTATGTCGGACGGGCGGGTGGATTTCCGCGAACTGGTAAAAAAACTGGCGCACGAGTACCAGACGAGAATCGAAATGCGTCAGATCGGCTCGCGCGACGAGGCGAAGCTGCTCGGCGATATAGAAAGCTGCGGGCAGGAATGCTGCTGCAAGAGGTTCTTGAGGCTGCTCAAGCCGGTCAATATGCGGATGGCCAAGATGCAAAAGGCCACACTTGATCCTTCCAAGATATCGGGTTACTGCGGCCGATTGAAATGCTGCCTGCGATATGAAGACAAGACCTATACTGAGCTTAAGAAGCGGCTGCCGAAAAAGAGCACGTGGGTCAGGACCAAGAACGGCGAAGGCAAAGTCGTGGACAGCCAAATATTGACGCAGCTTGTCGTGGTCGAATACGACGGCGGCGCGAGGATCGCAGGGCCCGTGGATGAGATCGAGATAATCCCACCGCCTCAGCGTGCTGAGAAGAAACAGGATGATGCCGACGAGGACAAAAAGGCAGGGAAAGACAAACGGGCCCGAGACGGCAAAAGGGCCGGAGAGGACAAAAAGGCCGGAAGAGACAGAAGGGCCGGAAGAGACAAGAAGGCCGCAAGGAACAAGAAACAGGACAACAGGAAAGCCCAAGAGCGGGAGAGCAAGGAAGATCGAGAGCAGGGCAGCAAGGAAGCTCAGGAGCAGGGCAGCAAGGAAGATCGAGAGCAGGGCAGCAAGGAAGATCGAGAGCAGGGCAGCAAGGAAGATCGAGAGGAATAATCGTCAGGGAAGAAATATGCCTCGCAAAATCGTTGTAACCTCAGCTTTGCCTTACGCAAACGGGCCTATACACATAGGGCACCTGGTCGAGTATCTGCAGACCGACATCTGGGTGCGTTTCCAGAAAATGTGCGGCAATCAGTGCTTTTACTTCTGCGCCGACGACACTCACGGCACGCCAATTATGATAAGCGCCCGCAAGGCCGGGATAGAGCCCAAGGAGCTGATCGGGCAGATGCACAAGGAGCACAAGGCTGATTTCGACAGCTTCGGCGTCGAATTCGACAATTACTACTCCACCCATTCGCCTGAGAACCGATATTTCAGCGAGCTCATCTTCACGCGGTTGAACGAGGCCGGGGCAATCGTCACGCGCGACGTGGAGCAGACTTATTGCGACAAGTGCAAAATGACCCTGCCCGACAGATACGTTCGAGGGACATGTCCGCGGTGCAAGGCCGAGGACCAATACGGGGACTCGTGCGAGGCTTGCAGCGCGACTTATCAGCCCACCGAACTGATCAACGCTTATTGTGCGACCTGCGGTGCGGCGCCGACTTTGCAGACTTCCAAGCACTATTTCTTCAAGCTCGCCGACTACGAGCAGGACCTGCGAGAGCTTATCGCCGGCGGATACGCGCAGAGGTCGGTTGCGAACAAGTTAGATGAATGGTTCAAGGCGGGCCTGAAGGACTGGGACATTTCGCGGGACGGGCCTTACTTCGGCTTTAAGATACCGGGGGAGGAGAACAAATTCTTCTATGTCTGGCTCGATGCGCCTATCGGGTATATGGCCTCGGCGAAGAACTACTGCGATAGAAACGACCTCGATTTCGATGACCTCTGGAACGGAGACGAATATGAGCTCTATCACTTTATCGGCAAGGACATTATGTATTTCCACTCGCTGTTCTTTCCCGCGATGCTGATAGGGTCCGGGTATCGCCCGGCCAACAAGCTCTTCGTGCACGGCTTTCTGATGGTCAACGGCGAAAAAATGAGTAAATCGCGCGGGACCTTCATCAAGGCGAGCATGTACGCGAAGCACCTCAACGGCGAATACCTGCGATACTACTACGCGAGCAAGCTGACCGACGGCATCGAAGATATAGACTTAGGGATAGCGGACTTCATAGGCAAGACGAACTCGGACCTGGTCGGCAAGTACGCGAATCTTGCATCGCGCTCGGGGCCGATGCTGACGAAGAAACTCGACGGCCAACTCGGGCGATTGGATGAGCAAGGCAAGGAGTTAATCAATAAACTCACATCCGCAAAGGACCAGATCATCCAAAACTATGAGGGCCTCAACTTTGCCGCAGCGGTTCGGGCAATCAGTGCGCTGGCGGACGAGGCAAATCGATACGTCGAGCAGAATGAACCCTGGACGACCATAAAGACTGATCCGGAAAAAACACGCCGGACCCTGACGGCGATAATAAACGCCGTGCGCATACTGACTATCTATCTAAAACCTATCCTGCCGAAATACGCCGAGAAGGTCGAACAATTTCTTAATGTGGGTAAATTAAGTTTTGCAGATGTCGAAACGGTGCTGGAGAATCACAAGATAAACAATTTTGAGCGATTGTTTGAGAGAATTGATGAAGAACAGGTAAATACAATGATTGAAGAAAGTAAGGATACCGGGGTGCCGAAACCCGCCGAGGCAGCCGAGGGGCAGGCCGCCGAGCCGTTTAAGCCCGAGTGCACAATCGATGATTTCGCGAAGATCGACCTGCGAATCGCAAAAGTCGTAAAGGCCGAGCCCGTCGAAGGCGCCGACAGGCTGCTGTCGCTGCTATTAGACGTCGGCGGGACCGCCAGGACGGTTCTTACCGGTATAGCGACGGCCTATAAGCCCGAAGATCTCACCGGCAAAACAGTGGTCTATTTTGCGAATCTGAAGCCGAGAAAGATGAAGTTCGGCCTTTCCGAAGGTATGATTCTGGCGGCGGGCACCGGCGGCAAAGACATATTTATGCTGACAGCCGACGCCGGCGCCAAACCCGGACAGAAGGTGCTTTAGCAGCGCCCTTGGGCGAGCAGCCGCGAGAGAATGATAGTTGACTTGAATTCGGCGTAAATCCGATAATATGGCGTATCGGAAGTTTACAGATGTTGCAAAGGGGCCCGTATTGGAAATTTCGTTTTAGATAAAGAGGCACGGTCATGGGTGAGAGAAGGTGCAAAGTCGGTGTACGTCGAGCGGCTTTCACTTTAGTAGAGCTTTTGGTGGTAATCGCCATTAT